>CAZMQR010000037.1:0-12815 GCA_964568325.1 uncultured Chloracidobacterium sp.
ATTCTCCGGAACTGACGGTAGCCGGCCTGTTTTTCTTTCGCCGGAATCATGGCTCGGGTGGCTTATCGTCATCGGCTCTATCCCGATTGGAACGGTCGGATTTGTTTTCAAGGACTTTATTGAGGGGCCCGGCACGAAGAACCTCTGGGTCATAGCGATAATGCTTATCGTCATCGCGGGCGGGCTGTTTGTCGCGGAACGAGTCGGTGCGCAGAGAAAGGACGTTCGCCACCTCGGTCTTACGGACGCACTGGTGCAGGGTTTTTGCCAAGTGCTTTCCCTGATGCCGGGTGCGAGCCGTTCGGGGTCGACTATAATGGGCGGACTGTTCGCAGGCGAGAAGCGTGAGACCGCGGCTCGATTCTCCTTTTTGCTGTCAATTCCCGCAATTACCGCCAGCGGCCTTTTGGAACTTCGAAAGGCGTGGCATCTGCTCCCGTCGGATGCGTTCGTGCCGCTTATCGTGGGCGTTGTGGTCGCCGGTGTGGTCGGATACCTGTCGATCTGGTTCTTGCTTGCATTTCTAAAGCGCAACACGACGGCGGTCTTTGTCATTTATCGAACCGCTCTGGGTATCGTGCTGCTCGTGCTGCTATGGCAGGAGATCATCAGCCCTGCTGTCGAATAACGATATTGTCGGACCGGCTTGGCGCGTCCCCGCATGCAAAAGCGCTGGTCAATTCGGAAACACGACCACGCCCGCGTGAATGGGCTTGCGGCGGAATTGCGCGTAAAACCGCTGATAGCCGCGTTGCTAATCGCGCGTGGCTATGACACTCGCGAGCGGGCTAATACATTCTTGAGTCCTTCGCCCGAACATCTTCACGACCCATTTCTGCTTAAGGGCATGCCGGAGGCCGTCGAGCGGATCGAAAAGGCCATAGCTGCGAGGGAGAAGGTCCTGATCTGGGGCGATTATGACGTCGATGGCACGACGGGCACCGTCCTCTTGCGAAAGATGTTTCGCCTGCTTGGCCTTGAGACGTCATTCCACGTGCCGAATCGCTTCACAGAGGGCTACGGGATCAATACTCCGGCTCTCGAGGAGGCCAAGGCGGCGGGGGTTACCCTTGTGATCAGCGTGGACTGCGGAATCCGGAGCTTCGAGCCGCTCGAGTGGGCCAGCAAGAATGGCCTGGACGTCATAGTCACCGATCATCATCTGTCAGATGAAGCTCGAGGTGTCCCCGATGCGGCGGCCGTGGTCAACCCAAACCAGCAAGGCTGCCCTTATCCAGACAAAAACCTGGCCGGAGTAGGCGTTGCGTTCAAACTTGCGCATGCACTCTTGCGCAACGCCGGGTCGGAAGCGAAGGTCGCCCAGTTCCTGCAGATCGCCGCCATCGGCACAGTTGCCGATGTAATGAGCCTCACTGGTGAAAATCGCGCCATCGTGGCTCTGGGCCTGCTTGATCTGGCAAAGACGGAGAATCGGGGCTTAAAGGCCCTGATCGAGGTTGCTGACTGCCGCGATGAGATGACGAGTTATCACATTGGCTTCCGCATAGGTCCGAGGATCAATGCCGCCGGGCGAATGGACGTCGCCGGGCACGTTGTAGAATTGCTCGAAGCAAGCGCCTACGGTCGTGCTCGCGAGCTTGCGATGCTGCTCGACAGCCGCAATCGTGAGCGCCAGAAGATGCAGCAACGGATCACCGAACTTGCGCTGTCTGAGACAGAGCACCATGACCACAGTCACTTCATCGTTGTTGCCGGCGAAGGCTGGCACCAAGGGGTTATCGGCTTGGCGGCATCCCGCATTGCGGAGCGGCTGTTCCGGCCGACGATCGTTCTTTCGTTAAGAGAGGGCGTCGGGCATGGCAGTGCACGGTCAATACCAAACTTTCACCTCCTGGACGCTCTTGATACGTGTTCAGACCTTTTCGAACAGTATGGAGGCCATGCCGCCGCGGCCGGGATGAAGATAGCCGAGGGGAATATCGGAGAGCTCAGGACGAGGCTAAACCGACACGCGGCGTCAGTACTGACGGAGGACACCCTGATCCCCGAACTGAAGATAGACGCTGTGGTGACACCGCAGAGTCTGACCTTAGAACTGGTTGATGAGCTTGCAGCCTTTGAACCGTTCGGCGCCGGCAACCCGAAACCGGTCTTCCTAACGCGTGGCCTGATCCTGCAAGAAGAACCGTGGGTGATGAAGGACAAGCACTTAAAGCTCAAGCTTATCGATGCGGATGGCCGCGCATTTGAAGCTGTCTGGTGGGACGGCGTCGAGCGCGCAAGCGGGCAAACGCTCAAGCGGGGCAATCGCATCGAACTAGCTTACGTACCCGAGGCCAATACTTGGCAGGGAAACAGGCGGCTGCAACTTGTCGTCGAGGACTTGAGGGCCGATAATTCAAACGATGGTTGATGCCGAGCGCAAGATCTTGGAGGAGTATCGCTGGCGGGCCCGTCTGCCACGATATCTGAGAGTAGCGGCAGCAGGTGCTGTGGTTCTGGGTGTTCTCGCTGTGCTCATCGGATTTTTCGGTGCCCGCTCACGTCCTACGTTCAAGCTCCGCAGCGAACACACTCAGTTGTCGACCGAGATAACCGCGGAAGTTAGCGGGTATGACCGCCTTGAGTCTGAGAATGGTGTGCCGCAGTATCGAATAACGGCCGACTATGCCCGGACCTTCTCGGACAATCATCAGGAACTTAGTAACGCTCATCTTGAAGTCTTTGATCATGACGGTGGCCCTGGCCACAAATTGAGTGCTGCCACGGTAGTCTATATCCCGGAGGATTCTAAGACCTTCGTAGCGTATCTCAACGGCAACGTGAGCATCGAGACGAGCGACAGGCTTAGGGTAACAACAAATAACCTCGTCTATGATCGAAAAACCGACGTTGCTGATGCGGACGAAGTTATCGAGTTCGAGCAAGATGGCCTGAAGGGCAGATCGATGGGAGCAAGCATTAAGATCGGGGAACAACGCGTAGAACTTCTTCGCGATGTCGAGATCGAAAGGCTGCCGGCATCTGACGGGGCCGGCGGCGATGCACGTTACCTGAAGGTAAATGCAGGCTACGCATCGTTTGACCAAGCGGCGGGCCTGATCGAGTTTCGAAATGGGATGACCGCCAGATCGTCGGATGCGAATAATGCTGGGCCAGTCGATATTAGTGCCGGGCGGGCAACGGTTAGCCTCAATGGCCGGACCTCGGATGCTCGCGGCTTTAACGGTGTTGAGTTAGTCGATTCTGTCCGGATCGCGTTGTCAGGATCTAACGGCGGGGCCGCGACGATCGAGTCGGGCTCAGCAGGTTTCGATGCATCGATCGACCGTTTCGAGTTTCGCGGCGGTCTCCGCATGTCCTCGACCGGAGCGCAGGCGACAGCCGCTGAAGGGGTGTATACGCGTTCGGTCGGCACCGTAGCATTAAAGGGTTCTGTCGATATCGTGCAGGCCGGGGACAGGATCAATGCGGACACGGTTGAGGCGCTCGTCGGTGTCGGCGGCAAGCTGAGAAGTGCGGTTGCTCGCGGCAACGCTCGTTTGACAAAGACAAGTACAGAACGGCACTTTGTGATCGCCGCGCCTGAGTTGAACGGAGATTTTGGCGATTCAGGTACGCTCCTGAATGCAAACGCGGTCGGAACGAGTTCATTCGAGATGGTGCCAACTGATGGGGGCGATGCTGAAAGTATTACCGGCACTGCCCTTCGAGGGATCGGCGCCGGTTTTGGCTCGGATGGCCTCGTCGATGCGATCAGGACCGACGGCCGGACAACGATATATCTCAATTCAAGCCAGAATAGCCCTGACGCCGCAAATAAGCGGTTGACCGCGGATGCGGTCCGCACCACCTTTGGGAAGGGCGGCTATGTGAGCCGTGTGGAAGCCGCAGGTGATGCCGAGCTGGAGGTTGATTCTTTAGAGCGAACCTCGGGGAGCTATCGGACAACCGTCGCGGCGCCTCGTGTCGATTGCGATTTTTCGGCAGCAAGCAATAAGGTCGAGGTGTGCGTTGCGGCCCGACGAGTCAAAGTCGCACGCGTTCCGGCCGGTCCTGCCGAAGGGCGAGGAATCCAGAATCTGGTGTGTGATCGGCTGACTCTCCAGTTTAACAGCAGCACCGGCAGCATCGGTTCGCTTACGGCTGCCGGCGCTGCGAAGTTTAGTGAACTTGACCGAAATGCTTCCGCTCAGGAGATCGTGTTTACACAGAATGATGAGGTCGTCCGGCTGCGTGGTGGTGGACCAACCGTTTGGAACGACAGCGGCCGAGCGAAGGCGCACGAGATTGATATCGATACACGAGGCGAGCGATCCTACCTTCGCGGCAAGGTGAGCACAACATATTATTCCGTGAAAAAGGCTGCAGGTGCGGCACCCTTTTCGTCCACGGAGAAACCTTTTTTTGTCACGTCGGAAGAGGCCGAATTCGATCACGTCAATGAAAACGGATTGTACCGTGGAAATGCTCGCGCGTGGCAATCGGACAACTACATACGATCTGACCTGCTTTTTTTGGACGAGAAGGGCGGCCGCTTCAAGGCTGAGGGGCGCGTCGAGAGCGTTCTCTACAACGCGAAGGCCGGCCAACATTCTCGGTCCGTTCCGGTTTACACATCGGCGGGCAGCCTGATCTATCAACGCGATGAACGCCGGCTCCGGTATTCGTCGTCCGTAGACATTAGGCAGGGTGGCGACCGGCTTACGGCCTCGGTAGCGGACGTTTACTTTGACGAACGTAACGATGTAACGAGGACAGTCGCCGAGACCGATGTCGTTATCACTCAGCCCGGGCGGCGATCGTCGGGTGACTGGGTTCAGTTTACGAGTGCGGATGAGGTGGCCGTAATTCGCGGTGAGCCTGCGGTCATCGTTGACGCCGAACGCGGGTCTTTACAGGGTCGTGAGATGACGTTTCGCTTGAAAGATAGTAAGGTTGCGATCGAGTCGCGCCCGCGCGCAGGCAATGTGGCGGGCAGGACCCGTTCGGTTTACAAGGTCAATCAATAGTCTAAATGGCAATTCCTAACGGAGCTATGTCTAATGGCGGGGACGAGGTGTCGCTGATCGGCCAAGGGTTACAGAAGACCTACGGCGGCCGACGCGTCGTGGACAGCGTGTCAGTCGAGGTGAAACGCGGTGAGGTGGTCGGACTGCTAGGCGCGAACGGAGCGGGGAAGACGACGACGTTTTACATGCTAGTCGGCCTTGAATCAACAGAAGCAGGGAAGATCATAGTGATGGGCCGGGACATCACCGGCTTGCCGATGTATTTGCGTGCCCGACTTGGCCTGGGTTATCTTCCGCAGGAGCCATCGGTCTTTAGAAAGCTGACGGCCGAACAGAATATCCTGGCCGTGCTCGAAACTCGCGGCTTGGGCCGTAGCGAGCGATTAGATCGGCTTGAGCAGCTGCTGACGGAGTTCAGTATCGCGGACGTTCGAAAGACCATAGGTGAGGCGCTGTCGGGCGGCGAACGCCGTCGAGTTGAGATCGCGCGATGCCTCGCTGCCGAACCGCAATTTATCCTCCTCGACGAACCTTTCGCCGGGATCGATCCTATCGCAATAGACGAGATCCGCGAGACGGTACTCTATTTGAAGGAACGAGGTATCGGGATCTTGATAACGGATCACAACGTTCGCGAAACCCTCGGTATCACGGATCGGGCCTATATCATGTCTGAAGGCCGGATTCTGAAGAGCGGACTTCCGGAAGACCTCGTCCGTGACGAAGAGGTAAAACGACTATACCTTGGTGAGCGTTTCGCCCTGTAAGCCCCGCCTTTCCCATTTCGGTTCTAAGCCGCTATAATTGCCGGTAGGAACGGTTCTTGCATAGGCTCACCGTGGACGAGGGCCACCGTTTCGACTCGGACGATGTCTTCGCTGAGACTTACCCACCAACTCCAGCAAAAAATGGTGCTAACGCCGCAGCTGCGGCAGCGCATCGAGATGCTTCAGATGAACTCGCTCGAGCTTAACGAGCTGATCGAGGAGCAGCTTGTAGAAAACCCGGTCCTTGAGGAAGTCCAGCCGGGTGATGAAGTGCAGGAGATCGGTGAAAGTATTCTGGACCAGAACTCAGATGGTGAGGATCGCGGGCTTGATGACGCGACTGTCGAATCACAAGTTCCTTCTGATGAAGTAGAGTTTGAGCCGCTCGTGCCTGACGGGCAATCATTGAACGGCGCTCAGGGAGCGTCGGCCGCCGAGGCCGAAACGGATGATGAGGCGCACGGCGATGCCACGGCGGATGCATTCGATGAGATCGACTACGGTCGGGAGTTTCAGGATTACCTCGATCCCGGATACAGAACGCAGGAGATCGAATACAAGGACGACGCTCCGAGCTTTGAACAGTTTCTCACGCATGCACCATCGCTCGGGGAGCATTTGGAATGGCAGCTGAACCTGCTCGACCTTAGCGGGCCTATGCACGAAGCGGCCACGCTGATCATCGGAAATCTTGATGAGGATGGCCGCCTTACGGCAACGATCGAAGACATCGCAGTCGAGAGTAGGTGTTCAGTAGATACGGCTGAAAAGGCTCGACGAGCCGTGATGATGCTTGAACCGGTCGGATGCGGCTCATTCAATGTTAAGGAGTGTCTCCTTACACAACTCGAAGCCGTCGGCGAAATCGAGTCGCTCGCCTGCCGGCTCGTAAGCGACCATCTCGAAGATCTACAGCCGCACCGGCTTCAGCATTTGTCGAAGGCAACCGGCGTTGATGTTGTGCAACTGGACGCGGAGATCAGCCGGATCAGACGCCTCGATCCATACCCAGCTCGGCGCTATTCTCCGGAAGACGCCGTATACGTTTCACCCGAGGTCTACGTTGAGAAGGTAGATGATGATTACGTGATCTTTTTCGCGGATGATGGCAGCCCTCGACTGAGGATCAGCCCGACCTATCAGAGCATGCTTTCGCAGGCCGATGCGTCAAAGGAGACGAAGGACTTTATCAAGGAACGCGTACGCTCTGCGGTCGACCTACTCCGCAATATTGAGCACCGGCGACAGACGATCTATCGCGTGGTTGAATGTATCGTCTCGCGGCAACATGCATTCCTTGACCACGGTGTCGAGCACCTTAAGCCGATGATGCTGAAGGACGTCGCAGAGGGTATCGGGATGCACCTGTCTACGGTATCTCGCGTTGTCAATCGAAAGTATGCTCACACACCGCAAGGAGTGATCGAACTGCGTCGATTCTTTAGCGAAGGGATGATGAATGAGGATGGCGAGGAGGTGTCAACGCGCATCCTTAAGCTCCGGATAAGGAAGTTGGTCGATGACGAGGATACAAAAACGCCTCTTACGGACGACCAGATCGCCCGCGTCTTGAGCAACGAAGGTGTCAAGCTGTCGCGACGTACCGTCGCAAAGTATAGGGATCAAATGAACATCCCCGGATCCAGGGAGAGAAAGACGATTATATGAAGATCGAATTTACCGGCCGTCATATCGAGGTAACCCCGGCGTTGCGTTCGCACGTCGAAGAGCACTTTGACCGACTCAGACCTCTCTTCGACGGCAAACCGGCGAAAGCGCACGTTATCATCGAGGTCGAACGTGGGCGACACCGCTCCGAGGTGGTGCTCAGTTGGCGGAACGAGGTTCTAACAGCCACGTCAAGTATCGCTGATATGTATCAGTCGCTCTCGCAAACGATCGGTAAGATCGAAAAGCAGGCGCGCCGGCTAAAAGATAAGGTGATCGACAAGTCGCACAAGGCCAAAAGGGCGGTCGTCGTTTCGGCCTCTCCCGACGTAGCCGAAAAGGTTGCACGTGTTCCTCGAATCGTGGAGATGAACGGCCTTGCGGCTAAGCCGATGTCAGCCGAAGAGGCAGCGCTGCATCTGGACGCCAGGGATGCTCCGGCTGTTCTCTTCCGCGACTCGTCAGACGGCCGAATCGCCGTTGTGTTTCGTCAGAAGGACAAGAGTTTCGGCCTTATCCGTTCGTGAGCCATGCCAAGAAAGTGGCAAGACAAGGGGTCGCTTCCCGACCTGGTGATCATTACCGGCCTGAGCGGTTCTGGCATGAGTTCAGCCACGGATTCGCTTGAGGATCTTGGATATTTTTGCGTTGATAACCTGCCGCTTACGATGCTGTCAACCTTCGGCAGACTTCTGGTGCCCGCAGATCGCAGAAATCCATCTATCGAAAAGGCGGCGCTAGTCATCAACATTCGCGAACGCCAGTTTCTTTCGGAGTTTTCGGCTGAGTTGCAAAAGCTCGAACGAAAGGGACTCGCTCCATTTATCGTTTTCTTCGAAGCCTCCGATGAGGTTCTGCAACGGCGTTTTTCCGAAACGAGAAGGCCGCATCCGGCGGACGGCGGCGACGGTCTGCTTGCTGCGATCCAAGCCGAACGAAGGGCGCTCGATAACATCAGGGACCAGGCTGACCTGCTGATCGACACATCGGACCATACTGTCCATACGTTAAGGAGCTTGATCGTTCAGAAGTTCAGCGGTTCCGACGAGGGCATGCCCTTGAAGGTCGAGGTGGTGAGTTTTGGGCACAAGTTTGGAAGCCCGCGAAGTCTCGACCTTTTATTCGACGTCCGACATTTGCCCAACCCGTACTTCGAGCCGGACCTGAAGGAGTTGACCGGCGAAGATCCTGAGATCGTCAGCTACTTGCTCAAACAGCCGGAGGTCTCGGAGACGATCTCACGGTTTGTCGATCTGCTCGTCTACCTCTTACCCAAATATAGGCGAGAGGGCAAATCGTACCTGACGATCGGGATTGGATGTACGGGCGGCCGGCATCGGTCCGTGATGGTCGCAAACAGCGTCAGAAAAGAATTGCAGGGCCGCGGTTTTGACACTACTGTCAGCCACCGCGATATGGGAAAGTGAGGTGAAAGGATATGGCGAGGATCGGAACCGTAATAGTCTCTCACGGACAGTTGGCCAGTGAATTGCTGTCAGCGGCTGAAACCGTTGTGGGTGAGCAGAAACACTTAAAGGCCGTGTCGATTGACTGGCATGACGACGTCGAGACCAGTAGGGATGCGATCGCTAGCGCGATTGAGGACGTCTCACAGGGAAAGGGGGCCGTGCTTCTGACGGATATGTTCGGGGGGACGCCGACGAATATCGCCGCAATGTTCCTAAAGCCCGGGGAAATTGAGATCGTGACAGGTGCGAGTCTGCCGATGGTCGTCAAGGCGGCGGTCACAGACGAGGACCTAACACCGCGTGAGTTTGCCCAGAGGCTTGTGGACGAGGGCAAGGATGCGATCTATCGTGCGGCCGAATTGCTTGAGCCACAAAAACATAAGACAGCATGAGGACTGATAAGGTAGCGATCATCGGCGTGCCGCTTGGCTTCGGCGCCGGGCAGACCGGAAGCGAACTTGGTGTCAACGCAATGCGCTTGACGCGATTTCGTGGCATGAGCCTTGCCGAGCACATCAATGGTTTGGGGTTTGACGTGCGCGACTACGGCGACGTGCCGATCGTACAGCCGGTAAATATCGGTCGAAACGAGAACCCAAAACACCTCGCCGAGATGCTGGGATCGAGCGCCAACGTCGCGGATCAGGTGGCGAAGGCCCTGGGTGCGGATGAGTTTCCGATAATCCTCGGGGGCGACCACGCGATCGCCATCCCGACGTTCTCGGCGATCGCATCCCACTATCGCAAGGTGGGAAGCGAGGTCGGCCTGATATGGCTTGATGCTCACGCTGACATCAATACGCCTGAGACCTCACCGTCGGGGAACATTCACGGGATGCCGCTCGCGGCGCTGTTGGGTCACGGCAACGAACAACTCACCGGCCTTCTCGGCTGGATACCCAAGCTTAATCCGAGCTTTATCGCGCACATCGGCGCGCGTGATGTCGACCCGGGCGAGAGGGCTTTCATAGAGCGTCTTGGCATTCGCCATCAGTTCTTTACAATGAGCGACATCGATAAGCGTGGGATGGCGGCCTGTGCTGAGGAAGCGATAAGGATCGCCTCTCAGGCGCCGGGCGGATACGCGGTCACCTTTGACGTCGACATGATCGACCCACGGTTCGCCCCAGGCTCCGGGACGCTTGTTCGGGGAGGAACGACCTACCGCGAAGCTCATTTAGCTCTTGAAATGGTCGCGGCCCATGGAGGGATGGTCTCATTCGAGATCGTAGAGGTCAATCCATTGTTGGATCAGTCAAATATCACGGTCGAATTGGCTTGCGAACTGATACTTTCAGCCCTTGGTAAGACCATCCTGTAATTCCTATGAGAAAACAACTGGCAGTCATCTTTGGCGGGCGGTCGGGTGAGCACGAGATTGCCATGAGATCTGCGAAAACAGTGATCGAGAACGCTGATCCTGCAAAGTATGTAGTGGTGCCGGTCTGCATCGCACAAGATGGCCACTGGCTGTCTCCGGCTGAGTCACTCAGTCTGTTTCCCGAGATTACGCAGGAGTATTTCAAGGAAAACTTTGGTGAGCCACCCGCATCGGCGATTGCATTGACTGGTGACACGCGTCCGCAGGGCCTGACGATCCTCGACGGTGAAGGGCAGACAGTTCCACTCGACGTGATCTTTCCAGTGCTGCATGGAACATTTGGCGAGGACGGTACGATCCAGGGTCTTTTTGAGTTGGCGGACATTCCGTACGTCGGCTGTGGCGTGCTCGCGAGTTCTACCGGTATGGATAAGGCGTTCATGAAGACGCTATTTCGTGATGCCGGACTGCCCATCTGTGATTACGTTTGGTTCCTTCGTGACGAATGGGCCACAAACCGGGAGGCGACGCTCTCACTCGTAGAGACGAAGCTCGGCTTCCCGTGCTTCGTGAAGCCTGCAAACTTAGGTTCCTCGGTCGGTGTTTCGAAGGCCTCCGATAAAGAAAGCCTTGCGACGGCGATAGCGCTCGCGGCTGAGTATGATCGTAAGATCATAGTTGAGGAAGGCCTCCAGATGAGGGAGATCGAGTGTGCTGTGATGGGTAACGAGGCTCCGACGGCGAGTCTGCCGGGCGAGTATCTGATCCGTGACGGTGCCAAGGCATTTCTTGATTATACCGAGAAATATTCAGGAACAGGGAACAATGAGTTTGTCGTGCCCGCGCCGGTATCAGACGAGTTGTCGGCGAAGATCGGGCAGATGGCTGTGATGGCCTTCAAAGCTATTGACGGCTCGGGGCTTGCCCGTGTCGATTTCTTCCTCCGGACCGACAACGGTGCTCTCCTCGTCAATGAGATCAATACAATGCCCGGCCTGACCGACGCGTCCGGCTTTCCGAAAATGTGGGCAGGTACCGGCAAGAGCTTCGCCGATGTGATCGACGAGTTGATCGACCTCGCGATCGCCCGTCATGCTGACAAGAGCAAGAACAGGACCAGCAGGTGACCTGCACCTTGAATCTTCCTATTTGTTTGGAGCTTTGTAGCCCTTGCGGGTGCGGATGGTCAGGTTTGGCTTTGTTACGCGAACTTCAATCGAGCGCCATTTCCCGTCCTTGGCGTGATTCTTGGATTCGTAGGTGAGCGTGTACTGCCCTCCGAGCTCTTGGACGATGTCCCTGAGAGTGTCGCGCATGGCGACGCCGTTCGGGGTTGCGATAAAACGGCCGCCGGTCTTCTCGGCAAAACGCTTAAGGACAGCCTGATTCTGAATGTGACCAGGCTGCTGACCTGAGTCCAAGCCTGCCATATCGACCGTGTAAATATTAGCGTCAACGGCAAGAGCCGCGTCGAGGGCCTTTGAGGCACTGCGACGGCTCATTGTATCCTCGCCATCCGACAGAACGATTATCGCTCGCCGCTTTTCAGGCCTGCCTTCGAGAGCCTTGGCCGCCATGTAGACTGCGTCGTTAAGGACCGTCATACCCTTTGCCTTAATGTCAAAGACACTCTCGCGGATATCGCGGCTATTGGAGAAGTCTTGGACTAACTCCACCTTCGAACTGAACTGATGAACAGCACAGTTGTCGTCAGGGCCCAGGCCGTAAAGAAATTCTATTGCCGCCGAACGGGCAATTCCGAGCCGGCTCTCCATGCTGCCGGAGGTATCGATCAGGACTACGGCCGCGAAAGGTGTCTCCTCCGCCGCAAAGGTACCGATCGACTGTTCGGCACCGTCTTCAAAAATGCGAAACTGCTGCCTTTTAAGGCCGGGTACGACATTACCCATTCTGTCCGCGACAGTTGCATTAACGACTACGACCGAGGATTCGATGCGGATGACGTCGTCATTGGTAGATTGTGCCGATGCCGCTCCGGTGGCAATAGCGAGGATCACGACCACGACAAGATCTTTCATTCAGTCAGAGAATCGAAGCTAATTCGTACCCTTTAGAAACCGAGCGACCCTGAGGATCGCATTCGTGCTCTGGATAGCAGTCGCCGATATCGTAAAGCGTGAAGTTCGCTTCAGATCAGCGTGGAGCGATGCAGCGTTCTTGTTCAGAGACGATACGGCTTCGCGAGAAGTTGTCGGGGGCACGGCCTCTAACGCCTCCTCGTCGCCGTCATCATCCGATCCGCCAAGTTCGCTGCGTATCTTCTTGACGAGCTTCTCGACCTCGGATAGCTTTGTCACTTCGTCGTTCGACAACCGGCCGGTCAACGAATAGAGAGTTTCGATCTCACTTGTAATGCGGGCCGCGTCCTCACTTCGCTTAAGCATTTCGGCATACTCTTTCTTCTCGTGGTCAATACGCATACGATCCAGGGATTCGCGTACCGACTTGGGCGGGATCTCGTCTGCATTCCGCTCTCGAAATAGTGGCGGATTAACCCCCTGCGCGTGGGCTGCGACGGCACCGGCTGCCGCCAACAAGGAGCAGATGATCGCAATAACAGGTCGCATTAGTTGTTCTCCGTGTCCTGAACGGGTTC
>CAZMQR010000038.1:0-12780 GCA_964568325.1 uncultured Chloracidobacterium sp.
CCATCTATTACCTCGGCTTGCTTGCCGCGATATTGGTGATCGCGCTGCTCGCCGCTGCATTCGAAGCGATACCGATAGTTGCAGTCTTGCTCTCGATCATTCTTGGCTCGGCGATACTGTTCGGCACGACGTGGCTCTTTTTCCTAGCCGCCTCGCGGTTGGCCTATGTTCCGCAGGTAATGCTCGTCGAAGGCCAAGGTGTCTTTGCCGCGATCGGCCGAAGCACGACGCTGGCGAGCCGCAATGTCCGCCGCCTGGCCGCACTGTTCATCTTCACCACCGTGGCGACCTACTCGGCGCTTGCCTTGCTCTACGTTCCGCTGGCGTGGTATGCGTCATCGCAAGGCGTGCCGCTGATGAGCTTTGATGCGGACGTGATACCGGCCTGGTACGAGATCGCCTACAACCTTATCTGGCAGGTGAGCTTCATCCTGCTCTCTCCGGTTTGGATGATCGGCCTCTGTCTGCTGTATGTAGACGAACGAGTCAGGCACGAGGGCTATGATCTCGAATTGATGGCCGCGGCCCGGCTCGGGGACATCCCGTCGGTGCCCACGAGTTATGTAAATCCGCTGCAGCCCGCCTTGGCCGATCCGGCCGCTGTCGCGGCGGAAAGCCACGGCCACTTTACGTCACTTGGACTTAAATGAAGATGCGGCTGAGGACAATAGCAGAATCTGTTGCCGCATTCGTAACTTTGGTCACGGTGCTTGCGGCCGTAGCCGGGGCGGCTGCGCTTCAGGATTATAAGCGGCGAGCCACGTCGGCACGCGAGGTTTTGGCGAGGCTCATCGAGAATGCCGATGAGCAGCCGCAGGCCCGAGATGTCGAAAAGCTCACCGAGCTATTGCGGACATCAGAGAGAATAGAGTGGCCATCAGGGAACGTCGAGACGGACAATGCCTGGCTGGCAGCCGAATTGGATCGCCTCGCTACGGAGCCAAATGGAACGAAACGTCTTGCGATCCTGACGGGCGTTGACGAACGGCTGGCGGCAATTGTTCAGGCGGCCGATAACATCGAGAATGCCGAAGCCGGAACGAGTTCTAAAGACGAAGATAAACAGAAGCTCGCCGAGATACTCCGTCGCGAAGAGTATCAGAAGGCACAGCCAAAGGAGGAGAGTCTATTCCAGCGATGGTGGCGCGAATTCACCGAATGGCTCGCCCGACAATTTCCGCGGCCGGACATCCCGTCTGAACCAAACGCCGGGTTAGGCTCGCTGACCTATGCGCTTCAGATCATCATTCTGTTCGCGGTTGCCGCCATCGTCGGATTTCTGATCTACAAGTTCGCCCCGGCCATCGCGGGCCGGATCGGGCTAAGGAATAAGGAGAAACGCGACACGCGCGTGATCCTCGGCGAAAGGATCGAGGCCCACGAGTCGGCCCGTGACCTGCTGGCTGAGGCCGAACGCCTGGCCCGCGAGGGTGATCTCCGTGGTGCTATCCGCAAGGGCTATATTGCCGTTCTATGCGACCTCAGCGATCGAAAGGTAATTGCCCTTGCAAGGCACAAGACGAATCGAGATTACCTCGGCGACGTCCGCCGTAATGCAAGGTTGTTCGACCGCATGAATGGGCTCACCGGCACATTCGAACGCAACTGGTACGGCCTCATGCCGGCTCGCGGTGAAGAGTGGGAGAGTTTCAGAGATGCCTGCCGTCAGACGGTAATGGAGGCAGGAAGATGAAACAGCGACTATTGCTGCTCTCGGTATTCGTCGTGCTCATCGCGATTCTAGTGGGCCTCAATGCTGCCTCGTATCAGCAGAAAGAAAAAACGCCCGACAGCGAGATCGCCGCCGACCGGTCGAGCTACAATTCGGGTCCCACCGGAACACAGGCATACTACTCGCTTCTCTACGAGACCGGGCGAAAGGCCGTCCGATGGCAAGAGCCGCCCGCGTCGCTGTTAGCAAGCGGCTCGGCGAAGCCGCATGTATTCGTTCTGATAGGCAGGCTGAAACGCGAATTCACTGACGAAGAGGCAGAGTCGCTGCTCCGCTGGGTGTCAGAGGGCGGACGCCTCGTTATTATCGACCGCGACCCGCCGGCGCAGCTCGCGACGACGACCGCCAATTGGCAGATCGCCTTCTCGAACAAACAGACGCCGGCGCTCCTCACCGTCGATCCGGCCGACCAGCAGCAGATGATCGCTGAGACGGCTGCGGTCAAACCAGTGCAGCCGACGACCTTGACCGAGAATGTTGTCGCCGTTCAGCCTTCACGTTTCGCCTCGGCGATCAGTGCAGGCCGGTTTTCCGGCGAGGCCGAGAAGCCGATCATGGGCGCGGCCGCGCCGACAGTTGAGCCAAGCCAGATCGCGCCGCTCATTCATATTCCCTTAGCCGATAAAGGGCTGGTCATTGACGCACCATTCGGCAGCGGAAAGATAGTGTTCGTTGCCGACCCCTATATCGTATCCAACGGCGGCATCGCATTGGCAGATAACGCTGCGCTTGCCGTCAACCTCGCCGGCGTAAAGGACGGTATCATCGCGTTTGACGAATACCACCACGGCTTTGGCAGCGATAAGAACCGATTCCTTCAGTTCTTTGCCGGCACGCCGGTCGTAGCGATCTTCTTCCAGGCGATCTTTCTGGCCGGCCTCGTCTTCTACTCGCGTAGCCGTCGCTTCGCTCGTCCGGTTCCCGAACCCGAAGCCGACCGCCTGTCAAAACTAGAGTACGTAACAGCGATGGCCGAACTGCAGCGCCGCACGCACGCTTACGACCTGGCGATCGAGAACATCTATACGGAGGCCCGTGTCCGCATCTGCCGAACTCTTGGCCTCGACCCAATGGCCGCGCGGCCACGCGAGATCGCTCTCGGCCTGGCTGAGCGCATAGGCGGAAAAGCGGATGAGTTCGAAGCTACGCTCTTCAAGTGTGAAGAGATCATCCGCGGCGAACCGACAGGCAAACGCGAAGCGCTTCACCTGATCGCCGCCCTTCGCAATGTCGAGCAAGAACTCGGCATTCTTCGCACACCGAGATCGAATAATGCCGGTTGATACGCTCGTTATCCTGATCGTTGTTTTCTTCCTTACGAGCGTCGTGGGCGTCGTGACCGGCAGCAATTCGCTTATCGCCGTTCCGGTGATGTTTCAGGCCGGGATCGACGCGAAGGTCGCTGTCGCTACGAACATGTTCGGGCTGCTCTTTATGGCGATCGGCGGGACCATTCCCTTTGTCAGGCAGCGTCGCTTCGAGGTTCGGCCGCTGGTGCCGATGCTAGGGCTCACAATCGTCAGTTCGACGCTCGGTGCATTGCTAGTCGGCGCCCTCAGCGCCGACGGTATCAAGGTGATCGTGAGCATTGCAATGGTCGCTGTCGCCCTCTTTATCCTTCTCAGGCCGCGAGCCGAAAGGGCAAGGACGTCGGCCGCCCCATTGACCTATCTGGTCGTTTTCCTCCTCGGTATCTACGGCGGACTGTTCAGCGGAGGTTATGTTACCGTGCTGACGGCCGTCATGGTCGGGATGTATGGAATGCAGTATGGCGAGGCCGTCGGGGCGACCAAGTTGATAAATGTCGTCTCGTCCGGCGTTGCGACCATTGCCTTTATGTGGCAAGGTTTAGTGGATTATAAACTCGGCCTGATACTGGGCGTCACAATGTTTGCGGGCGCCTATGTCGGAGCACACTACGCCGCGAAACTCGACGAAAACTGGCTGAGGCGAATCTTCCTGACGGCCGTATTCCTGTTGGCCGCGTGGACGATCTACGGACTATTCTGATGCTGACTCACACACCGGCGACGGTTGCACATATCCTCAACGAACTCCGCAAGACCATCGTCGGCCAGGACGACGTGATCGAGCAGATACTGGTCGCGCTCCTTGCCGAGGGGCACGCTCTGATCGAGGGCGTTCCCGGCACCGCCAAGACGCTGGCCGTCAAAACGCTCGCCCATATCATCGGCGCTCAGTTCTCGCGGATACAGTTCACGCCTGACCTGATGCCGTCGGACATTACTGGGACGAACGTATTCAATATGCAGACGTCGCAGTTCACGCTGCGGCACGGGCCTGTTTTTACTGACATTCTTCTCGCCGATGAGATCAATCGAACGCCACCAAAGACGCAGGCCGCCCTGCTCGAGGCAATGGAGGAACGTCAGGTGACCATCGACGGCGAGCGTTATCAACTCTCACCCTTGTTCACCGTTCTCGCGACCGAGAACCCGATCGAGTACGAAGGCACGTATCCGTTGCCCGAGGCACAGCTTGATCGATTCCTGATGAAGATACTCATCGATTACCCCGATGCCGAAGCCGAGGCCGAGATCGTCGCACGTTGGGATGCGGGCTTTAACGCGCGGCATCTCGAACAGGTCCAGCTCACTCCGCTGCAAGATGACGCGTCGATCCAACACTGTCGTGCCGAGGTCCGCAACATGCGAATGGAGCCGGGTGTGCAGCAATACATCGTCGAGATCGTTCGGCGAACACGGACGCATCCGACGGTTCTCTACGGTGCCAGCCCGCGAGCGTCGGTCGCGTTATTGCTGTGTTCAAAGGCTTTAGCCGCGATTCGCGGCCGTGACTTCGCCACGCCCGACGACATCCGCGACATCGCCGCTCCCGTTCTTCGTCATCGCCTAACTCTCCGTGCCGAGGCCGAACTCGACGGGGCTACGCCTGATGCCCTGATCTCGGACATCGTCAAGACGATCGAAGTCCCGCGATAAACTAGAATTCTTCTTCGTTAGGCTTGCTGCTCGGCTTGGTGGATATCGGCTTGTCCGCCTGTGAGCCGGATCGCGTTGTTCGCGGCGGCGGTGTCGCAAGCGGTTTAGGCGTTGTTGACGGCGTGGGGCCGCCGGGCCTGACAGGGTTTGTAGTCGCCGCGTTGCCGGCAATATTCGCATTCGCAGGATTGATCCGCGTGTTCGTCGGCAGTGTCGTTTCCTGACGCTGGACGCCGGGCGGGCACGGGACGGTGCCGTTAAGGTCAAAGCAGCGGTTATTTGTCTTGTCGTACCAAATGTCCGACATGAATTGACTGCCGCCGCTGCCCGGAACGGTCATCATCGGCCCGGCCGGAGCGACATTCATCGGCAGCGGGCCGGTCGTTATCTGCGGATAGCCGCCGCTGCTCCAGTAGTCGAGGCCGTCGCCGGCACTGGCCAACGGGTCGAGCGGCATCGCGGTGTTGGCGTCGTAGCCGACATAGTTCCTCAGGAATGCGTCGGCGATCATCTGGTCCTGGATGCCCGATGCAGGGCCGATCGGCTGGACGGGCAGGCTGCCGGCATCCGCTTGAGCTACGGTCGCCGGATCGGTCCGGCGGGTCGATGTCGCGTAGATCAAAGCGGCGGCGAGCAGGCCGATGCCGGCCATCGCAATGAACGCCGTTCGCCAGACGTTTGGTTTGGCGGCAACGGCAGCGGCGTCGACCTTTGGTTCGTCGGCCGAGGAGACACCAAGCCGACCTGCCAGAGTGTCCAGATCCTCGGCGAAAGCAGCCATCGTTTGGTAACGTCGCTCAGGATCGGCGGCGATCGCACTCAGCACGATCGGTTCGATCTCAGGATGAATATCACGGCGAAATGCCGACAGCGGCGGCGGCGGTTCCGAATTTTGTTTGCCAAGGACATCGGCCGTTGTCTCGCCGTCGAACGGCACCGAGCCGCTCAACATCTCATACAGCATCACGCCCAGCGAGTAAACATCAGAGCGCTGATCGGCAGCCGGAAATTTGCTGCACTGTTCCGGTGCAAGGTATCTCGGATCGGCGTCGCGAGCAACATGTGTCGCTTCGCCGCCAAAGCCGAAGACCTTCGCCGTGTCCCGGCCGTCCGCCTGATCGACAAAGACCGCTCTCGGCTCCAGAGCACCGTGCAGCACCTGCTTCTCGTGAGCCGCGCCGACCGCGGCCGCTATCTGACGAGCGATCCCGATGGCTCGTTTCTCGGCAAGCATCGGCTCGCCCGCGATCATGTCGCGCACGGTGGTCGAAGGTGCATGTTCAAAGACCGCGTACGAGATGCCTTTAGCGTCAGTGCCAAAATCGGTGATGTTGAGAATGTTCGCGTGTTCGAGAGCGGACGCCGACCGGGCCTCGTTGACAAAACGTGTTACCCAACGCTGGTCCACGGCGAGCGCCCGCGACAGTATCTTTACCATCACGGGCCGCTCCAGCACCTCATGACGCGCGTCAAAAAGGTCGCCCGATTCGCTTTCGCGTATGAGGCCGTCGATGCGGTATTTGTCCGCTACCAATTTGCCGAGCACATCGTCGATCATCTGATATTAGAACGCCTTACACGCCGTCAGGTTGCAACTATATGTCAGAACCGGGAGCCGTAGCGACTGGATCCCTCTGCGGTGCGACCGGGGAATCCGGTCGCTACGGCTCCCGGTTCTGACAGTGTCCTCGATTAAAGCTTAACGAAGACGATCAGCAGCGCGAACAGCACAAGTGACTCGATCAGCGCGAGCGCGATGATCATCATCGTCTGGACGGTGCCGGCAGCACTCGGATTTCGGGCTGCGCCTTCGGCAGCACGCGAACCGACGAGGCCCTGGGCGATACCCGCCAGACCGGCAGCCAAGCCGAATCCGATGCCGCCGCCGATCGCCTTTGCGGCACCGACGTACTCGGCATTGTACTGAGCTGCAGGCTGCGCCATTGCCGCGACGGCCATCAGTGCGATGGCGAGCGTTGCAAAAACAGTGTATTTGAACTTATTCATTGTGTTATCTCCTTTATTTGTAATAAGAAGACCTCATCGTACCTGCTCGCGGTATGATTTCGCCTCGCTTCCGGTATTGCGTGGATTTTATACTCCGTAGAGTCCACGCCGCCTGATGCGTGCGGGCATATTTGCTATAAAACGCAGGTTTTCAATGCGGTCTTCAACGGATTTGAGTTCAAGCCTTAGCTTGTAACTCCTGCAACAGGGACAAGCTAAAGCTTGAACTCTGAACTTCAATTACGCATGCGCGACCGCAGCATCCGCCGGTGCATCGTCGTGATGCTCGTGCGTGTCGTGGGGTGCGTGCGACACCTCGCCGATGTATATCATCGACAGCAGCGTAAATACAAATGCCTGAACAAACGCCACGAAGACACCGAGCAACGTTAGGACCAAAGGCACGACGAAGTGCGTAAATGGCGGTGCCAGATTCGTGATCTGAACAAAAACCTGCTCATCAGAGAACATGTTCGCGAACAGCCGTACTCCAAGAGTAAAAGGCCTGATCGAGCTTGAGATCATCTCAATGACGAAGATCAGCGGCGTAATGATGAATGCCATCACCCCCGGAAGCTTTGGCCCCGCGAAATGCTTGATGTGGCCGAAAAGGCCATTCTCGGCGATGCCGACGTAGTTGTAATAGATGAACGACGTCAGGCCGAGTGCGAATGTCACATTCACCGACGCCGTCGGCGACATGAACATCGGGAACTGGCCCATCAGGTTCGACACGAGTATAAGGACCGCAAATGTCGCAACTACCGGAAAATGGCGAAAGCCATTGTCGCCGATGATGCTTGCCACCATGTCCTTTATGGCAAGATATCCCGCCTCGAGCGTCAACTGGCCTGGTTTTGGGTCGTCCTGCGAGAGTTTTCCCTTCAGCAATTGGACCAGAATGACACTGATGATACACGCGATGACAAACATGATCGTGTACCACGGAATGGCGTTTTCGGCAGTATATTCCCCGCCGAATACCTTTTCCGGGGTCGTGCCGAACTTTGCAAAAAACGACTTCCACATCGGATATGTCGTCGCCATCTGTATCCGATGCACAGGCTCGCCCAGGTAGTGGTTGATGAATTCTACGATCAGCGGGACGTGGTGGCCGCCGCTTTCGGCAAATAACAGCATTCTAAAAGTTACTCGAAACTATGTTCTTAAATCCCTGTGCGACGATCGCGATTGCGAACGCCGACAGCCCTAATATCACGGCCGGCATCGGCATGGCACCCGTCCAATAAACCAACAGAAGAACGCCGCCGATCGCCAAATACCTCAAGATGTACTTCGCCGCCACAATTCCCGCCGAGGTCACCGCATCAGGGCGGAAAATAGCCCGCGTCACGCGGTCAAGCCAGAAATAATTGCCAAATGCGAGCAGCCCGCCAAACAGCACTCCGAGCCCGAACCTCGGCCCGGCAAGGACGAGCCCGGCCGCCGCTCCGGCCACAACGATCATGGCCATGGCCGCTAATATTCCGCGATGCGAGACCGCACGGCCGCCGGTAGCTGAAGGATCAATATCCTCGTGCATCGCAAACCCTAAATTTTACTAGGAAATCTTGAGAACTCAAAGCCCACCGTGCTCGTTATCTTCGTCCGGCCGCAGCAGCAATGGCTTGACCTCATTTGTCTTGTTTGAGGCCTTGAATAATTGAGAGCTTAGCCTAAAAAACTGAATAAACCCGATAAACGATCCGAAAACGATACCTACGACCAGGCCCCATGGCGCAGTCCCCAGCACGAGGTCGGCGCCCCAGCCGAGCAGCATCATAAAAGCCACTGAGCAGAAGAACATTATCCCCAGCGACCATGCCATACCGCTGCGGCGGGCCGTTTCGGCTGTCGATTCCGGTTCGTAAGGAGGTGGGACGAATTCTGTTTCGGACTGAGACGTCTCGGGTGGTGCCCATGGCTCGCTCACCACCGTCTCATAACCGTCGTAAGGCTCTTCCGCGTAAGGGTCAAAATGCCTTTGGGGCTGCGCAACGACGGGCGGCGGCATGACCTCCGGCTCAGGATCGGGGCGGTTCGGCGCTATCGAGGGATCGATGGCCGAGAATTCCGAAAGCCACGGATCGTCACTGTTTTTTTCGTCCTGCGTGTCGAAAATGCTCTGTACCATCATGTCTCGGCCCAAACGCCAATGATGACAGCTTGTTGCGGTGATTTCAATTGGCCGATATCTGCCGTGCCAACGCAATATCGATGTCGGTCACTCCTCCGCGGTCGTGGGTTGTAAGTGAGAGCTCGCAATAGCCCCAGCCAAAGGCGATGTCGGGGTGGTGGTCGGCGGCCTCAGCAAGCGCGCCGACGCGATTGACAAACGCCAGGCTCTCGGCAAAATTATGGAATTCGTACCTTCGCGTCAGCATGTCGCCACGGGCTGCCCAGCCGTCGAGCGTTTCCAGGGCCGCTGCCAACTCACCCTCATTCAAAATCCGTCGTTCCACTTAAATGCCTCCGGTGTTTACGCTATACTACATATTTTTGATGCTTACGAGATTATCCAACCTAAACAGTGTGAGAGGCAAAGCGGCCGTGATCGTGGGCCTGTGCGTAGTCGTCCTTTCGGCGTGCTCGCGTCCGCCTTCGACACCGATCGAGACATTCAAGACCTACGTCAAGGCGATCAAGGCCAAGGACGTCAAGGCGATGCGCGTACTGTTGTCCGAAGCGACCCTTAAGATGCACGAACGGCAGGCCGTAGCCCAGGGCACGACGGTTGACGAGATCATCAAACGCGAGACGCTCTTTACTGAGAATCAGCGATCGGTTGAGTTTCGGGACGAGAAGATCGAAGGGGACAAGGCGACGCTGATGGTCAAGAATTCGTACGGGTCCTGGGAGACCGTGCCGTTCATCAAAGAAGACGGCGTCTGGAAGATCGATAAGAAGGGCTTTGCCGACCGGATGATGATGGACATCGACACAGAGAACCAGCGTAAGTTTGACGAGCTGAGAGGCATTCCGCCGGCCGACTCGCAGATGCCACCGCCGGCAAACAGCCTGTCCGCCTCACCGTCGCCGATGCCGTCGCCGGTAGACGATCTGGAAGGAGCGCCGCTCGGCGGCGTTCCCTCAACGCCGAGCCTCTAAGGAGCATTTGTGGTATTTATCAAACCGTTCAGGGCCCTGCGTCCGTCAACCGAGAATGCAAAGCGGGTCGCGTGCGTGCCGTATGATGTTGTTTACGAATCAGAAGTTAGAGAGTATCTGGCAGAGAACCCGCTCAGTTTCCTGAGCGTTACGCGGCCTGAGGCTGACTTTCCCGAAGGGTCAGGGCCGACGCCGCAGGAAGTATTCGAGCGCGGACGTAAGAATCTTGAACGCTTTATTGCCGATCAGGTCCTAACGCCGGATCCTGACGACGATATCTACGTCTATCAACTCGCATCTGACGGGCACTCGCAGACCGGCGTCGTTGCCTGCTGCTCGATCGAAGAATATGAGCAGGGCCTGATCAGAAAACACGAGAATGTCCGGCCCGACAAGGTTGAAGAACGCACGGCACACTTGCTCGCCGTCGGGGCTCAGACGGGGCTGATCTTTCTCGCCTTTCGCGGCACGCCTGAGATCCATGAGTTGATCGATGCGGCCGTGACGACAGAGCCGATCTACGATTTTGAATGTCCTGCGGGCACTCGGCAGCGGATCTGGCGCGTCACGAAAACGGGCCCATGGACGGCAGCATTTCGCGATGTGCCGTATCTCTATATTGCCGACGGCCATCATCGCGCCGAGAGTGCAAAGCTCGCTCGAGACGAGATGCGCCGCAACGATCCGGATCACACCGGCGAGGAGCAGTATAACTTCGTCGTGACAGGCATGTTCCCGGCTGAAGACCTACGTATCCTGCCCTATAATCGTGTCGTAAAGGACCTTAACGGCCTGACCGGTGATGAGTTTATTGCCCGCCTGCAGGAAACATTCGTCCTGATCGGTACGGGCGAGAAAGAACCGCAGAACCACGGTGAGTTTTGCCTCTATCTAGCGGGCAGGTGGTACTCATTCCGGCACAATCTGCAGTATATTCGCGAACCAGACCCGATCGAGCGACTCGATGTGAGCATATTGCAGGACAATGTCTTCGGGCCGCTGCTTGGTATTCAGGATGCACGTACCGACGACCGTATCGGCTTTGTCGGAGGCCGTCGTGGCACCGCCGAGCTCGAACGCCTTGTGGACCAGGGTATAGCTACAGCGGCATTCTCAATGTATCCTACGACCATGGACGACCTGCTTGCAGTCTCGGACATGGGTGAGATAATGCCGCCGAAATCAACATGGTTCGAGCCCAAGCTCAAGGACGGACTACTCATTCACCTTATCTGACGATGGACAAACGCCTCGCCAACATTCGCCGCGACTATTCGGGAGAGGAACTCTCTCAGGCGAATGTTTCGGCCGACCCATTCACGCAGTTCGGAAAGTGGATGGACGAGGCGATCGCGGCCGAGGCCGACGAACCGACCGCAATGACGCTCTCGACCGTTGGTGAAGATGCCCGGCCATCATCGCGCGTCGTGCTGCTCAAGGGTTTTGACGCCAACGGGTTTGTCTTCTTTACAAACTACAACAGCCGCAAAGGCCGTGCTCTTGCGGCAAATCCCTTCGCTGCATTGAATTTCTTCTGGCCTGAGCTTGAACGGCAAGTAAATATCAGCGGAAGCGTTGCGAAGGTCTCGGCCGAGGAATCGGACGAGTACTTTGATTCGCGGCCCTATCTCAGCCGTATCGGTGCTTGGGCATCGCACCAGAGCGAGCCGATCAGTTCCCGCGCGGTCATCATGGCCCGTGCCGCAAAGCTCGCCGTAAAATACGCTGCCGGCGTTCCGCGGCCGCCTCACTGGGGCGGTTTTCGAGTGAAACCTGACCGCATCGAATTCTGGCAGGGCCGCGAAAATCGCCTCCACGACCGCATCGTTTACACGCTCACCGACGATCAATGGCAGATCACCCGGCTATCGCCGTAGGTTTCCGCTTTAGCTCAATTGAATATTTCGCATCGCACGAGCAAGGCCCGCCGCGTCCTTTTCGAGTTTGACGACGTGGTTTCGAGAAAGAACCGCGTTTCGCGGCGCATAGCCACGTCGTTCACGGCGTGGTTCGGCTCCCAACATGGCTCTCAGCCCGTTTGAACGGGCTTACCCGATCTGCGGCTCAAGCCCAAGGAAAAAGGACGATAAAATCGCCCTTTGGAGGTTACCTGCCGACAACCGCGCCGTGAACGTCGTGGCTATGCGCCCTGCGGGACAGGACTCGTAAGGCGCCAAATGCTCGCGTGCTCACTTCTTCAGGAAGCCGTGTTCGTAAACTTTCGGGGCTATCTTGGCGGCCAGTAAGTTTAGTTTTTGCCGGAGGTCCGCGATGAGCTCTGTGTAGCGGGTGTCGGTACTCTTGGCATTCATTCGGCCCTGTTCGTTGCGGCCCTGCAAATGTTCATTTTTTCACGTCCGCCTATGCCTCTTGCCCGGTTAACCCCAATGCAGATCGCAGCCGTAGGTTCCAACTCACAGTAAGCAGGTGTAGAATTATACCTACATTCGTCAGTGAGAATATGTTTGCAAAGAGTCAAATTGAGGAATTGGTTAAATCGGGAAATGGTGACTTTGCCGATTTAGTCCGTCAACAGAATAACAACAAAGGAATCATTTCGATTTTAGAGAATCTTGGTTATCTGCCCAAGGATTTTGACGCAGCGCCGCTTCTCGATTTAATAGAGAATCCAAGTCCGAAAATTCGCACACTCGCCGTGAAAAATCTGGCAAAGTTGAATCGTGTTGAGTTGCTGGAGAGGTTTTGGAGTTTATTCATAAGCGAAACAGACACGGTCACGAGGCGAGAGATCGTATCGGCAATTGGTCGGCTACGCAAGCCACAGAATAAACCATACCTCTTCCAAGTTCTTGAAGATGAAGATCCAAAAATTGTTTGTCAGGCAATACGAGGTTTATTATTCTACGGCAACGACGATTCGGTTGGGCGCCGAATGAAGCCATTGATGAATCATGCAAACGAAACTGTTCGTAACGTGATCTTTAAGGAATACTTTGCAGAAAAAGTTGC
>CAZMQR010000039.1:0-1982 GCA_964568325.1 uncultured Chloracidobacterium sp.
TTATCCGCACGCTCAGCGACCCGAGCGGCAGACTGAGGGCGATGCCCTCGTCCTTGAGGCCAACGACCTTGAGATATGAATCTTGAGCAAGCCGCAGGTGCTTGAAGCGGTCGAACTGTATCTCGATCCGCGAGTCGGCATCGGTGACGATCTCATCGCCCTCGACGACAGGCAGATTGAGCACTACCGTCTCCCATTCTTCCGTCCCCGAATGCCGCACTTTTGCCGAGCCATCCAGGAAACTGATACGGGCGACCCGAGCCGTTACATCCGGCGCCCGATCATCGCCCAGAACGAAGCTGCCGTCCGATGGCAGGTTGATGGTCTGGGCCGTTGATGCTGCAAAAGTTGAAAGGCCCGTGGCCGTGTAAAACGCGGCGATCAGAGCCAAAGAGAATATTCCGAGGGACAAACGCATAAAGCCTCCGTTCTGGTATCGTTCGCCGGTCGAAATTGTAGCTGCAAGGCACACGATCCCATCATTTGCCGATATTTACCGCAATTTGCGTTCCTCAATATCCTCAAATGGCGGCTGCCCTAAAATTAGGCGTGTTAACCCGTGAAGGCGGCCCTCGCGCTTACTAAATAGTGCATCCAAGACGCATTGCCGACACGAAATAGTGCAACATTTGCGGCCGATTTGATAGATTGGTAATTGAGACAGGGAGCAGTATATGAGATCACTTTCCTTTATCGCAGCAATTATTCTCGCCCTTGCGTTCGACGCATCCGCGCAAAAGGCCGCCGCCGGTAGGCCTGATCCGACACGCGGCGTGCGCGAGGCGTTTGACCGGCTGGTTGACGGCATCAAGAATGTGGACGCCGAACAGGTGATGTCTGCTTATCAGAAGAGTAATCGGCTGCTGATCTATAACAACAACGGCACGGCAACAAATGGCTGGGACAACGTCAATGCGAACGTCACCTCAGCCTACGAGCACATCTCGAATGTGACGCTTGAAATCACCGGCCTCCGCGTCGAGATGCTCGGCAAGAGCGCCGCCGTACTCACCTGCAAATGGAAGCAAACACAGGATAACGATGGCACGAGCGAGAGTGCATCTGGGCGGATGACGCTGGTCTTTAAGCTCATCGGGAAAGAATGGAAGATCACGCACCGCCACACGTCGCCCGACAAGCCCGACGCCACGCGGCCCGTCTTCCCGTCCGAACGCGAAACATCAGAATAGGAATTATTTGGCCGCGGATCACGCGGATAAACGCGGATCAGGAAAGAAAAAATGGGCTGGAGATCATTCTCCGGCCCATATCCTTTCTATTGGCTATCCGCGTTTATCCGCGTGATTCGCGGCCAAATTGTCCTACACACTCGCCCCTGGATAACCACCGCCCAGACGCTCGGCATTGCCGTCGGCGAGTGAGTTGACCAATTCGTAGTGAAAGTAGTCGAATTTTGCCGCAACGGGAGGCTGAACGCGCTTGTCATACATCTCACGCGAGCGGTCGATCGCCTCGCGCAGCCGATCATACAGGTCATGTGCCTGCCGGCCCTCGAGGACCTTTTTCTCGTTGTAGAGCTTGATCTCAGATACTAGAAGTCGGGCAAAACGTCGTGCATCATTGTGAATCCGACGTTCTGACTCGGGCACATCGATCGGCAGGTCGACCGGACGGTCGCTCAGCCGCGAGCCCGCGACCGGTGGAGCGTCAACGACCGCAACCGGTTCTATTGCGGTCTCGTAGGCGGTCTCCGCCGCGACCGGCGATGCCTGAAACTCAGCAACAGGAACCTCAAAGGGTGACGCTGCCGGAACAGCCGGTTCAATCGAACCACCAGATTCAAAGACCATTGAGCCTGCGGTAGATGCGACTTCCGGCTCTGGCTGAGCCTGATACTCAGGCGTCGAACCTAACGGCGGTGGGTCAAATGCCTCGACCGTCGCAGCCGGAGCTTGGGCGTCCTCGAATGGTATAGATTCACTCGCAAACGAAAAATCAGCGGACGGCCGCTCAGGCTCCGC
>CAZMQR010000039.1:2082-12758 GCA_964568325.1 uncultured Chloracidobacterium sp.
CGGCACGGCCTCCTCTTCCGATACCGGATGCCCGGCGGCCCGAAGCTCGACGGTCAGGCCGGCAACACGGACCAATGTTTCGAGAGCCTCGCGATTTGTTCCGCCGCCGTCCGCATATAAGGCAGCTACGGTACGTCCGCGAACCACGAGCGGAATGGCAAGCATTCCGTCAGGATGGCCGAAATTCAATGGGTCCAAAAAGGCACCGTCGCCGGCATGTCCGCCCGTCGCGGTCTGCGAAGTATTGACTGCGTCGCCAAGGATAGTGTCGGCCGACGCCGGAAAATGGACCTCACGAATCGCATCTTCGGCCGCAGCATCGGCGCCAAATACCTTCCACCCGACAAGATGGCCGTTCTTTATAATGAAAAAAGCCCCGCGGCCGGCAAATTGTTCCGACTGCTGGACCAGCGATCTTAGGATTGCCGACTGAGAATCTTGTGAGCTGATGTCGTTGACCGCACCAAGAATGGCATCGTAACGGGGCGGCTCGACGGGCCCCGGTGCGCTGCCGGCCATTTGTTCAGCCTCGGCCATCGCGTCCGCGGCAATGCGTGCTCCCTCATCGCGTGCCAGCCGTAGATGCTCGGAAACCGATGAGTTGAAGGCAGCATCCAACCCTGCCGACGATTCGAAGCGTTCGGCAAACCCTCTGAAAGTCTCGTCGAACTGCCCCTGCAGCCTCGACTGGAATTCGGACGCCTCCTGCCTCATACCGGCAAGTGCCGTCTTCATATGGTTCTCGAATTCGGACTTGAGACTTTGTTCGAGTTCTTCAGTATTCACAAGATTTCTCCTCCATCGGATAAAAATGCCGAATTGCTTTAAGGATAGTAGGACTGGGCAGAAAATAACCAGCAGGAAATTGACCGCGGTCGGCACAAACCGCCGTCATTGTGAATTATCCGCAATACGGAGCGGGAAAGTCAAGAATTTCTTGGGTGTGTCGTACTATTCTGCGATCACGGTCAGTTCAGGATCGATTTCTTCGCGGATCATGTTTTCGATGGCCATTAGGGTGCCGGTGAGTGAGCTGGGGCAGCTGCCGCAGGCGCCTTCGTAGCGGATGCGAAGCGTGTCGCCTGCCAATTCGACGATCTCGAGCCAACCGCCGTCACCCGCCAGATAGGGCCGGATCCTCTCGTCGAGCAGGGCCTCGATCTCACGCAGCTTTGGGTCGTCGCTCGCAGCCGCAGCGATCGCACCGCCGACAGACTCCGCTGCGCCGCGGCCATTGCCGTTTGACGGTTTGACCGCTTCTGCTGCACGGATCGGAACGGCGATCTCAGGCAGTATCTCGTCCCACTCGGCCTCGTCGGTCTTCTCGACAGTGATCATCTTGTCCATATAAAAGACAGAGACAACGTCACTGATGTCAAAGAGCGACTTGGCAAGCGCGTCCGCCGCGCCGTCCTCGGCCGTCTTAAAAGAATGCGACGTGCCCCACGACACCGGCTCTCTCAAAATGAATTTGACGGCGTTAGGGTTCGGCGTTTCCTGGATGTCGGCGATCTTAGGCATAACCACAAAAATGCAATGTGAATCATTACATTTTTTTCAACATTTATCTTACCGAAGTCCTTGGTGAATAACAAGAAACGCCCGCGACGTTGAGCGAGACGGCGCCTGCCACAATAGTAAGAGGAAGCGCATCACGACCTGAGGGCCGGATGCTCTACTGTGAACCGAGGTAAGCGTCGCTATTCGGTGATATGGATATCCTCGGACTTGTTGACGCGGCCCGAGAGGAACATCACGCCGAACACGACTGTCAGCAGACCGAAGATAACGCCGCCAATGATGTAGATCGTGCTCGCATCCGGCGTCGTCTGAAACTTGTAAAAACAAAAGCCTGCGGCGATCAGTGAAACCACCGCTACCAAGCCGTTTATCATACTCTAACCTCCAATCACCCGCGGGCCGCCTCGGATAATGTCACGCAAGTCCGAGCCCCGTCTCGGCCCTATTTTTGCTCCGGAAGAACGATATCAAACCTGCTGCTGCAAATATACGCCTAATAGTAAACCTACTCGATGCAAGAAAGCAAGCAATTCCCGACCTACATGAGCGTTGCTCTTAAGATGCGCGGAATGCCCTGAAGGTCGGGCAGAAATTCGATGTCTTTCCAGATCTTGCTCGGCAGCAGGCGGCCGACCCGCTCCGATTGGTCAAAACCGATCTCCATCAGCACGCCGCCGCCGGAGGTGAGCAGCCGCGGACACACGTTGATCACCTTGATGATCATGTCAAGCCCATCCTCGCCGCCCGACAACGCAACAAGTGGCTCAAAATCGCGGACCTCGGCCTGCAGCCCCGCGATCGCGTCATCAGGAACATACGGCGGATTTGAGACTACAAGGTCAAACATGCCCTCGACACCGTCCAGCGTGTCTGCCTCATGAAATTCGACCCGCTCTGAAACGCCGTGTCGGCGCGCATTCTCTGATGCGACATCGAGCGCGGCGGCCGATATGTCGGTAGCTATCGCCGTCGCTTGCGGCACGGAATGTAAGATCGAGACCGCAATGCACCCCGAGCCCGTACCGACCTCACAAAATCGCGGATGCTCGGCCGTCGCCAGCAAACGCACGGCTTCCTCAACGAGGATCTCGGTCTCCGGCCGCGGTATCAGTACGGCAGGCGTGACAAGAAACTCCGATCGCCAAAACTCTTGCCGGCCGGTAATGTATTGCAGAGGCTCGTGCGACGCCCGACGCCCGATCGCTTCGCGAAAGGCCTTAGCTTGATCGCCTATGACAGTTTGTTCCGGATGCGCAAACAGATAAGCCCTATCGCAACCAAGTGCGAATGCCAGCAGGGTAGCAGCCTCACGCCGCCCTTCGGCTACGCCCGCATCGTCCAAAACCTTGCCGGCCAAGGCGATCGCTTCGCATATGTTCATATGACGTTCCTGCCCTGTTCAGCAATAGCATAAGCGCATTTTCGCCCGAGCGCAGACAAGAGCCGTGTTTATTTGCGATAATCGCAAGGTCATCATCTAGCGGCCTCGCGATATGAACGGGCTTGCCACAAACCCGATATTTACCGGTGCAATTGCCGCGCTGCTGTCGGCAGTGTTGACGCTTGGCGTGCGTTCATTTGCACGGCGATACGGTTATGTTGCCAGGCCAAAGAGCGATCGCTGGCATAAACGGCCGACGGCGATGCTCGGCGGCATAGGTATCTTTGTCGCAACTACGGGGGTCTATCTGGTCCTGGCCACGCCGACGCGCGAATCGCTGGCAGTCATCGGAGGCAGCGCCTTTCTCTTTCTGGTCGGCCTCCTCGACGACGTGTTCAACATACGGCCCTATCAGAAGCTCATCGGCCAGCTTATCGGCGCCGGCGTGCTCATCCTAGCGGGCCTTAAACTGCCGCTGACCGGCTACGAGATCGTCGATATTTGGCTGACTGTCTTCTGGGTCGTCGGCATTACGAATGCGATCAATCTGCTCGACAATATGGATGGCCTTGCAACCGGCATCGCGGCCATTGCGGCATTCTCGTTGGCTCTAAGTTTCGCGGCAAATGGCCTCACCGGCGAACTGCTGCTCGTGAGCGCACTGATCGGTGCATTGCTCGGTTTTCTCGTCTTTAATTTCAATCCCGCATCTGTTTTTATGGGCGATTGCGGGTCAATGTTCATCGGATTCCTGCTGTCCGGGTCAGTGCTGCTCAATCAGGTAGGCGGCCGTTCGCGTGGCATCGTCGCCATTCTTGCCGTGCCGGTGCTGGTGCTGTTCGTGCCGATATTCGACACAACATTTGTCACGGTTCTCAGAAAGCTCTGGGGCCGCAAGGCATCGCAGGGCGGCCGCGACCATACATCGCACCGTCTGGTCGCTCTTGGTCTGAGCGAGCGAAACGCAGTGCTGATGCTCTACGCATTTGCCTTGGCTTCGGGATCTCTGGCCGTGTTTGTCGGACGGATCGAGGCGGTCAAAAGCTTTGCTCTCATTGGGTTTTTCATCGTGGTGCTCGTCATTCTTGGCGTCTACCTCTCGCGCGTCAAGGTTTATGATGGTGATGATGAAAAGCGAGCGGCGGCCGATAATGCGGTCTTTTCGTTCCTTGTCAATGTCTCGCACAACCGCCGAATCTTCGAGGTATTTCTCGACGCCTTTCTCATCACGCTGGCATATTACACGTCATTCGCGATGCTGCGGATGTTCGAGTTTTCTACCAATTGGCCGCTCTTTCTAAAAACGCTGCCGCTTGTGATACTCGTCAAGCTGGCCGCTCTCCTGATCGTTGGCGTATATCGCGGCCTGTGGCGATACACGAGCATCGGCGACCTCATTACGATAACGAAAGGCGTCCTGCTCGGCTCGGTCATCAGCATTTTTGCGGTGCTGCTGGTCTATCGATTTGATGGCTTCTCGCGAACGGTCTTTTTTCTTGACGGCGTCCTGCTGCTGTTGGCGATCGTCGGCAGCCGGCTCGCATTTCGCGTGATCAGGCAAATGCTGCCCGCACCGCTCACCGACGGCGGCCGAAAGGTGCTGATCTATGGAGCGGGCGACGGCGGCGAGATGCTGCTGCGCGAACTCAACAACAACCCGGAATGGAACGCGCTGGCGGTCGGCTTTATCGATGATGACCCGCAAAAGATTGACAAGATGCTCCACGGCCTCCGCGTCTTTGACGGCAACGGGCCCCTGGCCGAGCTTTGCAGTGAAAAGGATATCGAGGAGATACTCGTCTCGATCCGCAACATGCGGCCCGACCGGCTAAAGCGGCTCCGTGAAGAGTTTCGCGGGACAGGCGTGACGCTGCGCCGGGCCGCCATCCGGATAGAATCACTTGAGATGCTCTAAAACGAATTGTCACTTTTGATCGTAAAACTCGGCGCTCGGACTACACGGCTCGCGGTTATCGCGGTCGGCTTGGCCTGCCTCGCCGCCGCATGGTTCTCGCTAAAATGGAATTTTGCGAATATGCTCGCATCGCAGCTCGCGCCTGACAAGCCGGAGGCACGTATCGTCGGCGACTGGCTTTCGACGACATCGCCGGCCGACCCGCGTACGCATTCTGCCGCGGGAGCGGCGTTTGAACGCTCTTTTGACATAGCCGACGTCGGGCGAGCGCGAAGCGAATACGAGGCTGCCGCATCGCTTTCACCGCATGACTACGTTGTCTGGCTCAACGTCAGCCGCGTGCGTGGGTTGAGCGGCGACAGGGGCGGAATGATCCTGGCCATGGACCGCGCACTCCAGTTGGCGCCGTCCTATGCCGCAGTTCAGTGGGCATACGGAAATGCCCTTATCCGACAGGGACGCCTCGACGAGGGGCTTGCATTTCTGGCCAAGGCATCGGCCGGAAATACCGAATATTCGCGGCCGACCGCCCTTACAGCCCTGCAGATGCTAGATGGCGACATCGACGCTGCCCGCCGTTCGCTCGGAGACGGCGAAGCAATGAAAGCGGCACTCGTCGATGCGCTAGCTTCGCTGAAGCGTTTCGACGAGGCCGTCGGTCTGTGGGCGGCGATCGCGCCCGAGCGACGCACAACGACATTCGCAAAGCTCGGTTCGGCCCTTCTTCGCCAACTGGTTGCGGCCAAGCGGTTCGGGCCCGCGGCGCGAGTTGCGGCCGATCTGTGGTCCACCGACGACCGGCCTGCGCTCGGCAACATCACCAATGCCGGCTTCGAATCTGACGTCAGGCTTCGCGACGCGGGCATCTTTGAATGGCAGATCGCGGACGGGGCACAGCCCGTCATTGGCCTCGCCGAAGGACAAGCGTTCGAGGGGGCAAAGAACCTGTTCCTGCTCTTTAATTCGTTCGAGACGGCCGCATTCCGTCCGGTTGCACAGACCGTAGCCGTCGAGCCCGGACGCGAATATGAACTTGCCCTTCACTATCGCTCTGACATCAAGTCCGCGGCAACCTTCAAGTTTGAGGCCGCAAGTGCCTGTGATCTGACGGTGGTCGCATCGACGGCGCCGATGACGCCGTCGGCAGACTGGGCCACCCTGAGCATGCTCATAAACGTTCCACCTGGCTGCGACGGGATCGTGATCAGGCTAAATCGAGACGGCTGCACCGGGCCCGCTTGCTCCGTAAGCGGGAAGCTCTCGGTCGATGGATTCTCGCTCAAACAGTTGTAGCCATAATGGACGAAGGCAAGACAAAACTTATCTCGACGGAGACGATCGTTATCGGTGAGGATGCCTCACGGCTCAGCAAGTTGGCCTTTGCCCTGATCTCGGTTCTCCCCGTTTTTACGACGTTGCTGTTCGGCGGCGTCGATAATGCCACATGGCTCCTCGTCACGCTGATCGTTCTCGCCCTCACGCTGCTCTGGCTCGCTGAGTCGTGGCGAAGCGGTGGGCTTATCGTAAACAGAAGTGCTCTGCAGCTTCCGCTTGCCGGGCTTGCTCTTATCGGGATCATTCAGATCCTGCCCTTCGGCCGCTATGATCTGGATGGCGTCGGTGTTGTCCGGTTCCTGTCGATGGATGCCTTTGCGACCAGGATGTTCCTGACCAGGCTGCTCGTCTATCTCGTGTTCTTCTCAGCCTGCCTGGTCTTTATCAATACAGAGGCGAGAATAAGGAAGGTCGTATTGCTCGTGATCGTGTTCGGCGCCATGCTCGCCTTCTTCGGCATTGTTCAAAGGCTGTCTGATCCTGACGCTATCTACGGTATGAGGGCCACGCCACAGGCCAGACCGTTCGGCCCATTTGTCAACCAGCACCATTTCGCAGCATTTATGGAGATGGCCGCGGGTGTCACTATGGGAATACTCCTTGGGAGGAAGGTGGCACGAAATCGCAAGGCATTGCTTGCGTTCGCCCTTGTGTTGATGTGCGCCGCCGTCGTCCTGACAGGGTCGCGCGGCGGACTGTTGGGACTACTGTCGGTCACAGCCTTCGCGTTCATTACGAGTTACAGTCGTGGAAAGACACGTGAGACGGGGCATGCCAACCGCGTCGTCCTGGCGCTCTCAGGTATCGCCATCGCGCTGCTGACGCTGGGCGTCGCCGTGTTTGTCGGCGGCGGAGATTCGCTGCTCAGGGGCGTCGGTGCGGGCGAACTCACCGGCGACATCTCAAGCGGGCGGCTCCATTTCTGGGCGATCGCCCTCAAGATCTTTTTCGCCAACCCGCTGATCGGCGCGGGGCTGGATGCATTCGGCGTAGCGTTCACGCGATATGACACATGGAATGGCATGTTTCGAGTCGAGCAGGCTCACAACGACTATCTCCAGATACTCGCGGAAGCCGGCGTCGTCGGCCTCGTCTGCCTCGCTGTCTTCATCTGCCTGCTGCTCAGGAAAGGATGGGCGGTCATTGGCGGATCATCAGGTTTTCGGTGCGAAGCTGCGATCGGGTCTCTGGCCGGATGCGTCGGCATACTCGTTCACAGCTTCTTTGATTTTCCACTTCGAACGCCGTCTAATGCCTTCTTCTTTCTCGTGTTGTGCACGGTGGCCACGGCCAATGTTGCCATCGGGCATCATCGCCGACGGCGTACTAACGTAGCCTGACGATGAGGTCCCTCTTCGCGCAGGCCATTTCAAACGTGATCTGATACACGCCCACACGATCGCTCAAAGGCCGCACCACGAAGAGCGCCCGAGTCTTCATGCCGGCGATCTGCTGTCGTCGGACCGAGATATCAGCCGGGCTCGACGATACCGCGCTGATCCCGCCCAACTCGGCATCATCTTCGCGGCCGACGATCACGGCGAGGTCGCCGGCTCCGGTCTGCAGGTTGATCGTCTCCTCGCTGAAGGTGATCTTGCATGGTTTGACGTTGGTAGGGGTACGGCCATCAGCACCCGCAAAGCGGGAGCGGCCGACGGGTTCCTGATTCGCCTTGGGTTGAGCGTCCGGCGTTGGCGAGGCCGACGGTGTCGTTGTCGGTTCTTCGACTGTTGGCGACGGACTCGGGGACGGAGCGGTCCCCGCCGGTGGAGCTTCGGGTGATGGTGATTCCTCAGGTGTTGGGGACGGTGATGCCTCGGGCGTCGGTGACGGTGATGGCTCAGGAGTTGCCTCCGGAGTCGCCTCAGGACTCGCCGTCGGTTGAGGAGTTGGTAAAGGCGTCGATGCGCCCGGCTGCGGGAACGTAATAACGACCGACGGAAAGACGCCGGCCGGTGCCTCGGACGACGGAACGGGCGTCGGCAAAGGCTCGGCCCTTGGCGTTGCAACCGGGATCAATTCCGGGGTAACTGACGCGACCGGCGTTGCTTCCGGTGTCGGAACGGGTGTCGGCTCTACATCTGCCGTTGGCGTCAGTTCGACCGAGGGCTCCGGCACTGCCACGGACTCGGCAGGCGATGCCTCAGGCGTCGCGACAGGGACGACTGAGGGTATCTCGCGTGCGGCGGGCGTCGGTTCCACCGATGGTGTATCGGCGGCTGTCGGCGTTACGGTCGCTTCAGGTAACGGCGACGGAGCTGCTTGTGCGACCACGTCTGCAGGCCTTGCCGGATTTGGGCCGATAAGTGCTTCGAGGCCGTCAGCCGAACCCTTAATCTTCTTGTAGAGCTTTTCGATGGCCGTGTACCGGAATACGCTGGGCCCGCCGCTCTTATAGCTCTTAATGAACAGATCGAGTGCCTCATTCTCGCTGCCCTTTTTTGCCAGGGCGGTCGCGAGCCGCCACGAGCTCGATCGCCACCAGGCACTGTCCGCCGGCAGCACCGCTACCGACCGGCGCAGCCTCAGGACGGCTTCGTCCGTATCATCCAGATTAAAGCTGGCCCAGCCCGCGAGCTCCTCGATCTGGCCACGGACGATCGCCGAGAGCGTCATCCGCGGGATCGCGGGCACATCGACATAGTCGCCGCGGGCCGCCGCGATCGCCCTTGGTTCATATAGTTCGCCGGCGGTCACGGCCAGCGCCGCATTCGGGGCGTCGAGTCCTGCACTCACATTCTGAACGGCGGCGGCCGCGATCTCGATCACCTTGGGAAGGGCTATGTTCTTGTCGAGCAATTGCGTAGCCGCAAAGATCTGGCGATGGACCTTCATCCGGTCGTCGCCCTTTATAAAGTCATCGGCGGCCCTGGCGAGCAGTTCCGCGTTCGGCTCAGGTGCATCAATGAGCTGCTTAAGGCCAAGAAGGACGGTCAGCCGGGCGGCATTCTCAGGATTGTCCGCAGCCGTCGGTGCGGAGATGCTAGCTCGCCGCTCATAGCCGACCAACTCTGTGATGTCCGCCGACTCGCGCGTTACGCGCCCGCCCAACTGCGTTCTTACGATGCCGTCTTTTACCGAGAAAACCTTCGCCAGCCCCTCAGCCGCTTCGCGGTAATAGCCGGCAGCCACGCGCACAGATGCGATCTCGTATTCAAGCGTCGGGAAATTGCCATATCGCCGTGCCGCGAGGAGGGTTCGTTCGGCGTCGGGCAGTTTTCCTTGCCCAATCAGGCCGCGGCCCAGGGCGATGTGCGACCAGATGAAACGCGGATCTCTATCGACCGCGCGGCGAGCGTACTCGACCGCCTTGTCAGCCGCGTCATGCGCAGCGTACCAGTAGGCCGCACCGGCGAGCAGCATCACATTATCCGGAACAGCCTCAAGCGCCTTGGCAAGCTCGCCTTCGGCCTCGGCACGCTTGCCGGCGTCGAACAGAGAAAGGATCAGGCCGGTCTGCGCGGGCACGCTCGTCGAGTCCTTTTCAAGGATCGCGCGATAGAGTTCTGCGGCCTCCTCCGCCTTTCCGAGTGAGCGTTTCATCTCGGCAAGGCCGCGCTTGGCGGTCAGCGAATCCGGATTGATCTCAATGGCCTTTGCATACGCAGATGCGGAATCATCGAGCAGGAAATCGATGCGGTTCGCAAGCCCAAGCGTCTGGTAAGCGCCAGCCGAGCCGGGCTCGGCCTTGATCGCTGCCTCGGCGAGTCGTTTGCTATCAGAACCGTTCTCGATGCTGATATAAAATGCCGCCAGGGCAAGCAGTTGGGCCGCATTATCACTCGCTTTGCCTTCGAGGGCCTTTGCGATCTCGATGGCCTCGTATCGCGCACCGCGAAAGTAGAGATTCGCCGGAAACTTGATAAGCGTGTCGTTGAACAATTGCTCAGGTATCGGGGCCGCCGCGTCGCTTGCCGCGGCCTTGAAATATCCCGCGGCCCCGTCAACGTCACCCGCCGCCAACCGCTCGTTCCCGAGCGAAGCCTCAGCGGTTGCGACAAGGACGGCGGCATCGGGCAGTCGCTCTGACTTGGGAAACGCTGCTGCGAATTTCTTTAGCGCGGCCACACGATCAGCGTCGCCGACAACGGCCGGGTGACGAACACCGAAGGATCGCCGCGCGAGATGAGCATCGCGCGCCGCAGATTTTCTTCCATCAGCGGTCCGAGCACGAAGCCCAGCAGCAGCGGTGCCGGTTCGCAGTCCCATTTCGAGGCGAAGTAGCCGAAGAAGCCGAAACCCGCCGCCAGATAGACTTCCATCGGGCTGTTGTTCAGCGAGTAGGCGCCGATACAGCAGAACAGGCAGATCCCCGGATACAGCACGCGGTAGGGAATGGTGAGGAACTTGACCCAGATGCCGATCAGCGGCAGGTTCAGCACCACCAGCATCGCGTTGCCGATCCACATCGAGGCGATCATGCCCCAGAAGAGGTCCGGCTTCTGCGTCATCACCTGCGGGCCGGGGGCGATCCCCTGAATCGTCATCGCGCCGACCATCAGCGCCATCACCGCGCCGGTGGGA
>CAZMQR010000040.1:0-12621 GCA_964568325.1 uncultured Chloracidobacterium sp.
TTCCTTACGCCGCCGCGGCTTGCAGGTCGATCAGCGTGTCGAGCGGCGTGTATTCGAGGCCCTGCGAGGTTGCGACGGCCTCGTAGGTTAGCTTACCGGCGTAGGTATTGACGCCCTCGGCCAGGCCGGCGTCGTCCTTGATCGCCTGCTCAAAGCCTTTGTTCGCAAGGTCCAGAGCATATGGCAACGTCGCGTTGGTCAGGGCGAATGTCGAAGTTCTCGGCACGGCGCCCGGCATGTTGGCGACGCAATAGTGCAGTACGCCTTCCTCGTAGTAGGTCGGATTCGAGTGCGTCGTCGCGTGCGTCGTCTCAAAGCAGCCGCCCTGATCGACGGCGACGTCCACCAGCACCGCTCCCTGCGGTATCAGGTGCAGCATGTCGCGCGTTACCAGTTTTGGTGCAGCCGCGCCGACAACGAGAACTGCTCCGATCACGAGATCGGCATGCGAGATGGCCTCCTCGATCTGATAACGTGACGACGCCAGCGTTTGGACCTTTGAAAGAAAGATGTCGTCGAGCTGTCGCAGCCGGTCGAGATTGCGGTCGATGATCGTAACCTTGGCTCCGAGGCCGACCGCCATCTTCGCAGCTTCGGTGCCGACAATTCCGCCGCCGATGATGACCACATTGGCCGCCGGCACGCCCGGAACACCGCCGAGCAGGATGCCCTTGCCGCCGTTCATCTTTTCAAGATACGTTGCACCAACCTGAACGGACATGCGGCCCGCGACCTCGGACATCGGCGTCAGCAGCGGGAGTTTGCCGTCCTTAATGATCGTCTCATAGGCAACGCCGGTGACTTTCCGCTCGAGCATCACTTTGGTGAGCTCGAGTTCCGGTGCAAGGTGCAGATATGTAAAGAGCAACTGGTTCTCACGCATCCGCGGATATTCGGGTGCAACCGGCTCCTTCACCTTGACGATCATATCGCCCGTCTGCCAGATCTCATCTGCTGTGTCGAGCATATGGCCGCCGGCCTTTACGTACTGTTCATCCTTAAAGCCCGAGCCTTCGCCCGCCGTCTTTTGCACATAGACGGTATGCCCGGCATGGGTCAACGCCTGAACGCCCGCAGGCGTCAGGCCTACGCGATATTCGTTGTCCTTTATTTCCTTCGGTAAACCGATCTTCATTCAGATTCTCCAGATATTATTTCTTCGATCCAAGCAAACGGTAATTCTAGCAGTTTTCACAAAATTATCAGAACGCCCCTTCGGTGCGTTCCAACGAACGGCTCTGACCTTGTTTCGCATATCGGCTTTCTCTATCATTGAACAACGAGCAGAACAGAATGAAACGCGTTTTTCTCATCGACGCCATGTCGCATATCTATCGCGCATTCTTTGCACCGATGGGCATGCGGCAGGACCCTTTGCGGAACAGCAAGGGCGAGGTCACACAGGCGGTCTTTGTCTTTACGAACATGCTCCGCAAGCTCCTCAATGACGAGCGGCCCGAGTATATCGCGGCCGTGTGGGACACGTTTGCACCGACGTTTCGTCACGATTCCTACGCGGATTACAAGGCCAACCGGCAGGAGACGCCGGACGACCTGCTTGCCCAGTTGCCGTGGGTCGAACGTGTCTGTGAAGCATTCGGCATCAAGAATCTCCGCCTCGACGGCTACGAGGCGGACGACATTATCGGGACGCTTGCAAAGGAGTGCTCGGCCAAGCAAATGCAGGCCGTGATCGTGTCCAACGACAAGGACCTTTGCCAGCTTGTTACCGATCCATATGTGATCGCGATGCGGCAAAACTCGGTAAATGTGAAGCGCAAGGTTCCGGTGCCGCCGGTCGAGTGGTGCGATGAGGCGTGGGTCGTCAACAAATTCGGCGTCCCGCCCGACAAGATCATTGATCTGCTCGGCCTGATGGGCGATTCGGTAGATAACATTCCCGGTGCTCCGGGCATCGGGGCGAAAGGTGCGCTAAAGCTCGTGATCGAATTCGGCTCGGCCGAGGAGGCGATGCGGCGTGCTGACGAGATCACGCACAAGACCTATCGCGAAAGCCTGCAGAACAATCAGGAGATCATTCGCCAGTCGCTCGACCTCGCAACCATTCATTGCGAGGTCCCGATCGATTTTGATCTCGAAAGTCTAAAACGGGCTGAATCTGACCGAAAGGCTGCCTATGAGTTGTTCCACGAGCTCGAATTTAAGCAGTTGATGAAAGAATTCGGTGACGGTGCGGCCGCCTCGGTCGGTGCACCGGCCGGAACCGGCGGCGGCAGTCTTTTTGACAGCCTGCCAAGCCACACGGGCACGGTAGATACCAGATATTCGATCGTTACGACGCGCGCCGAGTTCGATGTCCTGATACGACGACTGCTCGATAACACTCAGTGGAGCTATCACGTAAACGATGCCAACTCAAACGAAAAGTCGAGTGCCTATGACAAGCAAGCCCCGCTCGGCGTCGCCATCGGCCTCGGCAACGGTGAGGCGTTTTACATTGATCTCGAAAACTTTGACGGCGGGAGTGAGAAGGCCGTCAGGCCGCTGAGGGACATCCTGACGAATCCGTATTTCGACCGCTATACTCATGACGCAAAACGCAATGCCGCAGCCTTGCTTGAGCTCGACGTCCGGCCGCTTCCGGCCAATGATGACGTTATGGTCGCGGCGTATCTGCTCGATCCGGGCCGGTCGAGCTACGGCATCGACTTTCTTGCGCAGGCGTATCTTGATACCGATCTCGCCCGATCAGTGACTGAGGGCTTCGATGAGGTGCCGTTTCGCGTGACTGAGACAGCCGATCTCGCCGCTCGTCTCGCACCGATCCTCCGAAGCAAGATTCGCGAGAACGGCCTCGAGAAGGTCTACGCCGAGATCGAGATGCCGACCATTGACGTTCTGCTCGATATCGAAATGGCCGGAATGAAGGTCGACGGTGACGACCTGACAAAGTTCTCGGCCGAAATATCGGACGATCTCGCCAAGTTGAGCAAAAAGATATTCGAGCTGGCCGGACGCGAGTTCAATATCGGCTCGCCCAAACAGGTCGGCGAGGTCTTTGGCGAGCTAAACATCGTCACGGGCAAAAAGACCGCGACCGGCCAGATATCGACCAGCCACGACGTGCTTGTCGAATTGGCCCAGACATACGAGATCGCGCAGTTCATCATCGACTACCGTGAGATGGACAAGCTCAAGGCGACCTACGCCGATGCGCTGCCGCGCATGATCCGCGACGACGGCCGCGTCCACGGCTGCCTCAACCAGACCGTCGCCGCGACGGGCCGACTCTCATCGACCGAGCCTAACCTTCAGAACATTCCCGTCCGCACCGAGCTCGGCCAGCAGATACGCAAGGCGTTCATTCCCGAGAAAGGCAACAAGCTGATCTCCGCGGACTATTCACAACTCGAACTGCGCATCCTTGCACATATCACACAGGACCCGAATATGCTGGCGGCCTTTAAGAACAACGAGGACATTCACGCTCAGACGGCGAGACTCGTGTTTGGTGCAAAAGATGAAAAGGAGATGAAGGAGAAACGGCGCCTCGCCAAGATCGTAAATTTCGGCATCGCCTACGCAGTCGAGGCATTCGGCCTATCACAACGCGTCGGCATCTCGCGGGCCGAGGCCCGAAAGGTGATCGATGATTATTTTGAGACGTATAAAGGTATTCGCGAATATATGGATCGCACGCCCGAGGAAGCACGAAAGAACGGCTTCGTGACGTCCCTTTTCGGGCGTCGCCGATATTTTCCCGGCATCAACGATCGCAACTACACCGTGCGTTCGCGGGCCGAACGCGAAGCTATTAACATGCCCATCCAAGGCACAGCCAGCGATATCGTCAAAATCGCCATGATCCGCGTCGCTAACGCGCTAAGAACAGAAGGCTTGGCGACCCGTATGATAATGCAGGTCCATGACGAACTGCTCTTCGAATCACCAATCGCCGAGGTCGAGCGGGCATCCGCGGTAATCAAACACGAAATGGAATCCGCCGCCACCCTCGACGTGCCTATCGTCGTCGACGTGGGCGTCGGCGACAACTGGATGGCCGCGAAATAGCGATAAAGCCTCGCCAATTAGAAGGCATAGGTGATCGTCCCCTTGAAAGGAACAGCTTTGCCGTTTCGAATCAATGGAGTGAATCTAGCCAGTCTAGCGGCGTCTTCTGCCGCCGAACGGAGCAGCGGATGCCCTGCGATCGCTTTGGCCGCTGTAACATTGCCCTCTGGATCAACAAAAACCTCGACGATGACAGATTCGTTCGTGATCCCGACGGCGCGCGCCATTGCTGGAATTTTTGGTGGAGCGAGCGATACTGCCCTCCTGAACACGTTGCCCAGATCTACTACGGGAACGGTGGACTCGGCCGGTTCTGTTTGTCGGAATCGGCCGAGTATGACATCCCATCGAGCTTGGGCTTTGTCAACGTCGAAGGTGGTGGTCGATCCGAGCCCCTGGTCGGTCACCGATAGCGATTCGCCTGTTTTGACCAGTACAGTTTCTGCCGATCCTGGTGACCGGAACTGCACTTGTCCCTCAAGCACAAAAAGGGTTGTCGCGAGTCCGCTGGTCTCTACTGCATACGTCGTCCCTTTGATCAAGACCACCCCATGGCCGGTGGTTATCACGCGATCCGGTGAAGCGCTCGAACGTCGGTCATGCGGAGTTTTCCCAAAGATTTTCCCGGCCATCAATTTCAGAAGCCCCGGCTTATAGGGCTTTCCTTCGAAAGGCTCGTTGCTGATATGGATCTTTGACCCGCGGTCGAGGTAGAGGACGCTTCCGTCACTGAACTCGAGACTGCATGCCTCTTCCCCTGTTTTGACCCAGTCACTCTCGTGAAGCGTCCACTCGGAGTCAGATCGTGGGGTGCCGCTAACCTCAGCACTAACAGGAGGCAGGCCAAAGCGGCCTCGGCATTTCAGCTTCACAGTCACTCGCGGTGGCTCGGGTTCGGGAGTTGCTGTCGAGGGCGCGGCCGGTGTCGAAGCAGGTTTTGGCGGGACCGCCACTGGGACCAGAGCCAAGGGAAGGAAGGTTCCGGTTACCCGCCATCCGCGATCGCCATAATACGCATTCTTGTAGATAAGACTGATCTCAAAATTGCCCGACGCACCGGGTTTGACCGGCAAGGTCAGCGAATACGACTTGTTTAGCTTCTCGTCAGCCTGCGCAGGATAGAAGAATTCTCGGGTCTCGCTCCCGACGGTCACTTTTGCTCGCAGTTGGTAATTGAATCCGGACTCCTGGCCGGCTGGTGATGGGTTATCCGACACTCCGGTGCCCGTTATGGTCAGCGTCGTGCCGCTTATCTGTCCCTCGTACGTTCGGAATCCGATGAATCCCTCGTCCTTTGCACCCTTGAGAGTCAGGCGCGCTCCCGTGATCGTATAATTGAGATGGCCCCAATATCCGGGCAATTCGAGGGTGTGGCTTGTCGTGTCTCCGCCAACGGCCTGCGCGACCGAATGGCCAGTGATCAGGCACACCAGTGAGCATGCCAGAAAGAGCCTGTCAAGTTTCCAACCGGGCATAGATCCACCTCCGGATTCGTTCTGACGCATCTGCCGCGCAAGTAATGTGCCACGACGAGGTCCGAAGACCCACTTCTAATGAAACCGTGCTTTTACTTGGTGGTTAAGCACGCCACTCTCTTCCTGGCCATCGTCAACGAAATATCCCGCACGCGGAAAATCCCGCGCTTTTAGCCTTTTAGACCTGACACCGCCCGCTATCGCAACCCTGTTGTCACGAGCAGTTGCCGCCCGTCGAATTTCACGATCGGGTAGCGACTCGGATCACTGGGATCACCGTCCCAATTCCGTGTCGCGATTACCTGTCCGCTGCGGCCGACGATGAATTTGACGCGACCCGCTGCGGGCACCTTTACACGCACCTCTCGTCGTCCTCCGGCGGCGATCTTGTTTCCTGGACCGAAAGTCTCGCCCTCGACGAAGATGTGAGCAGCCTCCGTTGAACGGTTCTCGAACACGGCTGTCACGTAGCCGCCGGTTGGCACGTTAGTTGGTGGTGTTTGTGAAACGCCCGCGGGGCCGCCTGAAGGATAGCCCTCGACCCACCCATGCCCCGCACCGCCGCTGGCGCTGTTCTGCGCCCAGGTCGATGTGTCCGAATCAACGATGGTATATGTCCCGGCCGGAATCACGATATTCGGTTTTACGGTCCAATAGGCATTCCGTACGCCGCCCTGTCCGGCCGAGCCGGCGGCCTGCCATGGTCCGAACAACTTACCATTAGCAGAGCGTAACGCGATAGTGCCGGGCCGAGCAGTTCCCGAACCATTATTCCAGTGATAGGTCACCACCGCGGTGATCACATGCGGAACGGCGAATTTGACGACCGTCGGTTTGGTAGGCGCGTTCTGCACACCGTATATATTGCTGTTGTTAAAGATCTTCTCGGCTTTGCCGGGCCTTGGCGTAGGCCTTGGTGTTGGTTTCGGCGTTGCTTTCGGAGTCGGTCTAGGCGTTGCCTTTGGTGTCGGCTTTGGCGTTGGCTTTGGTGTTGGCTTTGGCGTCGCCGTTGGCATTGGTGTCGGCGTGGCAGATGGCCCCGGGCCGGTTAGCGGCGGTCCGTTGTACGGGCCCTTGATCCAGCCGCCCTTCTTCACGATCGAAAGGCTGCCGATTATCGCCGTCGCTTCGGCTTGAGCTGCTGCCGCGTGCGCGTTGAGGAATGTTTTGAGCGTGTTGGTCCAGCATCCGCCGCCACCGGCGCTGTATCCTACCTCGACGACATGCCGGCCCTTGAATGCCCACCCGACACCGTTGACCGCGACCGATTCGGCTCGATAGCCGGCATCCGACCAGCCGCCGGCGTACCACGCGACACTGGAATGGACCATCTTTCCCGTAAAACCGCTAATATTGAGCGGCGTGACCTTTGTCGTCTTGCCCCAGGCCTTGTTGGATGCGGTGATGTCAGCGATCTTCCGGTCGATCTCGTCGCGGCTCGGCGAACGCCAGTTATCGAGTTCGCCCCACACCTCGGCATTGACGACGCCCTCCCAGCGGCATTCACCGGCTGCATAAGAGCTTGCTTTCTGACGCTTGAAACGGAACTTCTGCTTGTCGCCGCCGCCTTCCCAGACGCCGGGCACGCTACCGGAGAACTCGTGCTTCGATTCGTCGATCTCAGCAGGCGAGGGGCTAGGTGTCGCTTTCGGCTTCACGCGAACCGTATGTTCACCGTGTGCGATCACGTTGTCCTTGCCCATGAACGGCACGACAAGATCGACCGTCACCGTGTAAGGGATCGCCTCAGTAGGTTTGAACTTCAGGGTTTGCCCATAGACGGCGTCGCGGCGCGGTATTCGCCAGCGGAATTTTGCTTTGAGCTTCTTGTCCAGGACCACGTCGAATTGTTTCTCAATATGTTCGTAAGGCCTAGCAGTGATCGTAGCCTCGTCGCCCAAAGTGATCTCGTCGGGACCCGTCATATCCAGTTCCCAGTCGAGTTGGGGCACAATCTCGGCAAGGTACATAAGCATGCGAAGGTCCTCGCCGCACTTTCCGCCTTTGTAATAGTTCGTAAGGTGCTCGAGGTTTGCATAGAAGCCGGTCAGGTCCTGTAGATTTCGATCGTGCTTGTTACCGCCGGCGAAGTCACCGTTCTCGCCTTTCTTCAGAGCCTTTTCGACCTCTTTCCAGGCTGAGATCGCAGTACCAAGCGGCAATTCCTGTTTTGAAAGTGCAATATCATGTGCAAACCATGGAACAAGCGCGTCGGTCACCTTATCCTGATATTCGGAATTCCTCTCCGACGCCGGGTTAGCACCGCCCTTTGACGCCTGCTTTACACCGTTGAGCCACTCGATGTGGTGGGTAACCTCATGCAGCATCGTTTGGCGGTTGGGCATGCCTATCCGTTTCCTCGGATCGAACCTAAGGTAGATGTACGCATCGCCCATACTGCCCCACGGGTCGTAGTGCGACGAGTTTGCCCCCGATGAGTTCTCATCGAGCCAAGCCGCTCCATCCTTCCCAACGACGATCTCCTGGATATTCCGATTGAGGGCTGTGACAAACTTGTCGTAATCGCCGATGCTGAAACCTCCGCTTTCAAAGCACGTCCCCTTCATTTGTTCGAGGTACGTTTTTATGCCTGCAAGCACAGCTGATTTGATGTCAGCTCGAGATGTCTCGACGGTGTCCTCAATCCTTCCGTCCTGCCCCGACCGGTAATACGACTGTGTGAATCCAGGAGGGATGATGAACCACGAGATTGCCAATATGACAGAGACAATGCGCCCTAGATACTTCATTGTGGCCTCCGTGCCCAAGGGGCGTTCTGCCGTCATCACATTCATGAGATGCGGCTCAACGCACCCCACTTAGGCTTTGATCGTTTCTAATGCACATCCTGTGCCTGTAAAGAAAATCACGCAGTGCCCTATCGACCGCTCATTTGTTCCGGTTCATGATCTAATGGGCTGGCAGAATCAGAAATTACCCGCGAAGAGCGCGAAATTCTTCGCAGTTATCAAAAATCGTTGCGATGTTATCTTGAGCCGGTTCAGAGGTCTGTATAATCACAAGGTTCAGTCAATATGAACGTAAACGAGATGCAAAGTGAAAGAACGCGGGTTCGCCGGCTGCCGAAACGCGGCAAATACGAGCGTGAGACGATCAACGCGATCCTGGATGAGGCATTTATTTGCCATGTCGGTTTTGTTGTTGACGAGCAGCCCTATGTGATACCGACCGCTTACGGACGTGTGGACAGCGATCTGTATATTCACGGCTCGGCGGCAAGCCGAATGCTGCGAGCGATGTCAAAAGGGATCAATGTTTGCGTCACCGCTACTCTGGTTGATGGCTTGGTGCTCGCCCGTTCGGCGTTTCATCATTCGATCAACTACCGGTCCGTTATTATTCTCGGCAACGCCACACTCGTGACAGATGCGGCCGAGAAAGCCCATGCGCTCGAAGCGATCACTGAGCACATCGTCCATGGCCGATGGCCTGACGTGAGGTGGCCTAATGAAGTGGAACTCAAGGCCACCAGCGTCCTTAAACTTCCTATCGACGAGGCGTCCGCAAAGATCCGCACAGGCCCGCCGATAGACGACGAAGAGGACTATGCAATGAACGTCTGGGCCGGAGTCGTACCGCTTGCTATCGCTTACGGTGAGCCGATCGCGGATGGACGGCTCGCAGACGGGGTCGCGGTTCCCGACCACGTCTTAAACCAATCCCGGAATGGCAAAGCCTAGCGAGAATTACGCTTGGGTGATCGTCGGCGTTTCAACGCTTGCGCTCGTGGTGAGCAATGGCCTCGCCATCGGCGGCCTGCCGCCGTTCTATAAGCCGATAAGAGAGGAATTCGTCGCCATCGGAGCGGTCGATGGCGCGCATGCTGAGAGTTTTATCGCCGATGCCGCGAACATCACCTTCCTGATGTCGGGCGTCTTCTCGTTGATCGGCGGTTGGCTCGTCACGCGATTTCGGTTAAGGCCGCTGATGGTGATCGGTTGTGTTCTGCTCGGCGGTGGCTTGATACTGCATTCGCAGGCAGCGACCGCCGAAATGGTCTATCTAGCTCGCTTTCTTATGGGCGCGTCGCTGGGTTTTATCGGCGTCGCTCCAAATGTCGTTCTCGTATCACGGTGGTTCAACGCAAAACGCGGCACCGCGCTCGGCATCGCCCTAACCGGCACGAGTATCGGCGGTGTCGTCATCCCGCAGATAGCACAGCCGCTGATCGCGGCCCTTGATTGGCGGTCGGCAATGCTGGCGATCAGTATGCTCGTTTGGTTCGTGCTCCTGCCGGCGATCCTGATCCTCGTAAAGGACAGAAAAGGCAGCAAAGCTGCTGAGCCGCAGGCCGCTGAAGGGCTGACCCTGCTCGACACGCTCTGGACGCCGATATTCTGGGCACTCGCCGCCTGCGCCGCTCTGATCTTCTATCCAATATTTGTTACGAGCCAACAGTTCATCCTTTACCTTCAGTCGCCAAAGATCGGCCTCACCGCCGAGACAGCGGCATTCGCTCAGTCAGCTCTCTTTTCGGTTAGCATCGGCGGCAAATTCCTCGCCGGCTTCTTTAGCGACCTCTTTCGCTCTGTCCGCGTAATGGCCGCCTCCGCTCTACTAATGCTGGCGGCGTCGTTCGTTCTGTTGGCATTGACCGCGTCTAATTGGGCATGGTTCCTGCTTCCGTTCGCGTTGGGCTACGGTGGAACTTTTGTGTTGATACAGCGGCTGACCGCCGACCTCTTTGGCCGACGCGAGGCGGGCAAGATACTCGGCGTCATCACTCTGATCGAAGTGATCGGTGCCGCCATCGGCGGCCGCATTACCGGCCATCTCGCCGACCTGCACGGCGGCGATTACACTACTGCGTTTCGCGCCGTCATCGTCGCTTCCGCACTCGCCTTCGCCGCATCTTTGCTCGTGATGTTTCTCTATAGAAAAAGGCTCTCGATGGACGAGAGCCTCTAGGAAAATGGTGGAGATGAGGAGGATCGAACTCCTGGCCTCGGCATTGCGAACGCCGCGCTCTCCCAGCTGAGCTACATCCCCAAACGAAACCAAGTTTAAGGTTCCAGGTTTCAAGTTTCAAGTTTGACCAACCAAACTTGAAACCTGGAACTATTGCACTCCCGCCGGCAGCAGCGAGCCTTTCGGGTCGGATGCAAATGCGAAACCGTCCTCGATCTTGCCGATGATCCCGTGAAAACTGATCTCTTCGCCGGACACGACGACGACCACGTCGCCCGGACTCACTTTCTTTTCATCGACGGCAAACTTGATTACCGTCGCATTGCCGTTCTCCTGAGCGGCGGCTTCGTATTCAAAATTGTCGGCATTAAAGCTCAACGTCTGGCAAAAAGCTACTTCCATAATCTGAGGTTAATTGATGCCTTGGCACTTGTCACTTATCACGTATCACTTATTCCGAAGTAAGTGATAAGGAATAAGTCATAGGTGAAAGGATACGGCGATCGCGTCGTGGTCCGAGAGAGGTTCACCGGCATCGTTGACCAGGCCGCCGATCGTATGCGGCGACGTGTCGGACGCCGGTTCAATTCCCTTCCCGGCGAACCAATCCAGCCTCACGGACACGCCGCCGCCGACGCGGCCGGCGGCCCAGAAGATAAATTTGAAGCACCATTCAGGCACCCAATCGCGAAGGTTTGTGTTCTTTTCGATGCTGTCAATGTGATAGTGAAGCGTGCCGACGCCGGGTTCGTTGAACGGTCGATATTGAAAGCCGCGCGATCCGAGATCGGTAAACAAGCCTTTTTCAAAATATCTGTCAGGATGCGGGAAGTGGTTCTTCGCAACATTTTTGACACCCATCATCACGCGTCGCCAGTAGCCGAGAATCGCGTGCGTCGCCGTTTGCGCGTTAAATGTTGTCGTATTCCAATCGCCGCCGATGATCGTCGGCAGCGGCGGCAGAGTATCGAGGTGATCGAGAATGATATTCACCTGCCGCCGGCGATGCTCGCGTGAACAATGCACGTCAAGATGCACCGTAACGGCCCGAAATGTGCCCGCAGGATGCTCTATATCCGCGATCAAGGCGCGCAGCCAACCGAGCCGCTTTTCCTTGCCCCACATCTTGTCTTTGCCGTTCGGCAGCGGGATGGCGTGAACATTGATGAGCGGCCACGGCGACATCATCGCCAGGCCGTGGATCGAGAGCGTGTTCTCGCCTGCCATTTCGGCCTCGACGCCGCTGCCTTTTTGCAAAGCAATATAGACGGGTGCAAATGCATAGTTCAGCCCGAGCCGATCGGCCAACTCTTTGGCAATAAACCGATTCCCGCTCCGCGCCATGCCGTGGTCGAGTTCCGGCAGCATGAGCACGTCTTTGTTTATCAGTGCGGGGTGTGTCGCCAACGCGTGAGCGATGCCCTCAAACTGAATGCCGCGTTCGAGATTCCATGCGAGAGCTCGAATCTCAAAACCGGGAGTGGCAGCGACCGGATTCCTCGTCCCCGCGTCATCCGCCCCTTGCAAGAATCCGGTCGCTACAGCTCCCGGTTCTGATACGACCGCGTTCATTATCCGCTCGACCTCGTCGCGGATCTTGGGCCATAACCCTGACGCCTCAAGCGCCGGCGTAGAATCGAACTTCAACAGCTCAGGAAAATACTTCTTCAGGTCATGTTCGAGGATCGACGGCGGGCCGGTGAAACTGCTAGTCGTCATACCGCTCTTTGACGGGCGCGACGGCGAGGAAATCGTTTGTTATGCGGTCTGTGTAGTTAAGGATAAGCTCGTCGATCCGCTTCTGCGTTTTTGACCGAAAGATGAGCCCGACGTGCTTTGGCTTGTTCACACGATAAACGATCTCTTCGTCGGTGTAACGCATCGTGTCGGGGTGATCGACGTTTGCTAGCGCGAGCGTGATGCCTGCGAATTCCTTTCGCAGTTTGGGCAGTTCGTATGGCGTTTCCGCGGTCGCCGTCTCTAGCTTTGCCCACTCGCGCCAGAGGTTAAAGCCACAGGCGTGCTCGAGCACGTTTGCGATATACGCCCCGCCAACGCGACAGGCGACCTCGAGTAGATAGGATTGCCCGTCTGCCTCACTATGTAAAAACTCGGCATGCGAAACTCCCTGATCGTAGCCGAACGCCATAAGCAGGGCGTTGTTCAGGACCTCAAGCTCCTTTCG
>CAZMQR010000041.1:0-12397 GCA_964568325.1 uncultured Chloracidobacterium sp.
GGCGGCAGTACTAACTCTTTTGCGGCTATGCCGCCGCTTCCAACGAACCGTCAGCCTTCGGAAAAGCATAGCTTTTCCGCAAATAGAGCGGCAGAGCCGCAATGCCGGTGCGGATGGTATACCTCTATCGCCGACCTCGTCGAACGTGTCCCCGAGATCAACAAGAAAGAGATCCGTGCTCTCAGCATTGCCGGTGCGCTCAATTTTGACAACACTGTCCACCGCCGCGAGGCTCTGTGGCAATCGGAATTGGCCATACGACCAGAAGGGCCGCTGTTCGAGGGCAACAGTGTCCGTAGCCCGACCGTTAGGGAGGGCGCCGATCAGATCAAGGGAGTTGGGGTGCAACTGATCGACTACGATGAAGGGCACTGCAGCGGCGCCCTCCCTCACGGTCGGGCTACTGACACGACACCCGCATTCCTCACTCGCATGGAGGGCATCGACCTCGTGGACGCCGATCTGAGAAAGACCGGCATCTCGATCGGCAAGCATCCGATGGCATTCGTTCGGGACGAGATGACGCGTCGGGGCGTTATTACTGCAGTTCAGTCGCTTGACCTGAAAAAGAATCAGGTCGCATCGGTTGCAGGTGCGGTCATCATCCGCCAACGGCCGATGACGGCGAACAATGTCGTCTTTATCACACTCGAGGACGAAACGGGCTTTTCCAACTTCGTCGTAATGCCTGACAAATTCGAGCAATACCGCTCGGTGATCAACACGAACGATTTTCTGATTATTCGAGGTATATTTGAGGAGCGCGGAATGCTAAAGGCTCTGCACTTCACGTCGGTCAATGAGATATCAACCGAGGTCGTGTCACACGATTTTCGCTAGATCTTTGACACTCTAAGACACTCCGGACTTATAGGGCCGCATTCATGTGTGAGCGGAACTTTGGGTCGAGGCGGATCGCTTGTTGAAACTCGGCATTTGCGAGCTCCTTCATCTCGAGGTTGTTGAGACGCAGGCCAAGCATCCAGTGAAAATAAGGATCGTTTGGCATTTTGCCGGCAGCATTTCGCTGGTGAACGCCTGCTTTCTCCTCGTCACCCGCCGCAGATGCGGCTCCGGCGAGCATTAAGTGAGCCAGAACCAAACCCTCATTAGATTTGATCGCCGAGTTCCACTCCTCCACGGCGGCCTGCTTTTGGCCAAGCCGCCACAGGGCCTCGCCCTTTTCTTCGCGGGCGACCGCCATATCGGGACGCTTCGATAGAGCCTGAACGAGATCCGCCAATGCCTCTTCGGGCCGGCCGAGACGATTAAGGATCGATCCGCGATAATGAAGGATCAGGGCCTTTTCCCGGCCGGAAAGCCGATCAGCCGACAAAGCCAAGAGTTCGACAGCCCTTGTCGCATCGCCGGACAGATATTCGAGCCATGCCCGCTTTGAGATCGACTCTTTGTTTACAAAGAGACCGCCCGCGGCCGCTCGGTCAAAGTAGCCTCTGCCGTCGGCCACGGCCTGTTGATCGGCAGCAGAAAGCCATTGCCGGGGATCGGCCTCGGCGAGGGCCAGTTCATCGGGGACCCTAATGGTCTCAAAGGCGTTGGTACCACCCCGCTCGTTGTAGTGGATCCATCCACTGTGTATATTCAGGCCGGTCCATACGGCGGCAAACGCGAGGAAAAGCCATCCGGCCTTGGTTATCGCTCCCGACGCCTTTAAGCTGTAGCGATAGAAAGAAGCATCGCTAACCTGGAGCAGCCTGAAGGTTCGCAGCACGAGATAAGTGGTGACCAGAGCGATCCCAAGTGCCATCAGCATCGGAACAAGTTGGTAAACACCCCAAACGGCGATGCAGCTTGCTCCGAACACGCCGGCCGCGACTATCTCTTCCGTCCAAGTAAGAGAGTATGCTTGCTTCAATCGGCTTGGACCGGGCCCGCTGATCGCCGGCTTGCCGAATCCGAAGTAGAGAGCATCCTGAGGGCAGACGCTGACGCAGTCCATACCTCGGTGGCAGTTCGGATCGACGACCATTCCAAAACGCTTCACCTCGGTGTGAACTCGCACATTTGAGGTGCAGACGGCAGTGCAGTGGCCGCATTGGTCGCAGTCGTCGGTAACGCGGATCTTGCCAAAGGACACCTTATCGATAAGGCTGTAAAACCCGCCATACGGGCACGCATAGGTGCAAAAGCCTTTGGAACCAAGAAAATAGACGGTCATGAACCCACAGATGAATAGGAACGGGATCGCGACCGCAACCGGCGGGAAAGTGGCCCAAAACTCCGTAGTGATCAGTTGATTCGTAAATTGCGGGATCAGCGGCTCGGCCTTGGGCTTTGTAAAGTATCGCAATGCTGTCGGCCAAACGAACATATAAAGGCCGGCAAGCAGCGGAATCCAAACGAGTAACCGTGATCGGAACGGCTTAGGCTTAAGCCCGAGCTTTCGCAGGATCCACGCGCAAAGATCCTGAAGCGAGCCCATATGACAGGCCCACCCACAGAAAAAGCGACCGGCAACCAGCGTTGTCAGCAATGCTAGCGAAAAGAAGATGAGGCCTGCGTTTATCGCTCCACGCTGCAGCGTATACATTGCCTCAGCCGGCTCTATCGGTGAGACCGTTTCGCCCATCATTCGCCATTGGACGATGTGGCCGATCATGAGTAGATTTAGGGCGATAAGTACACCAGCCCGCCAGCGGCCCACTCTTGACTTCGGAACCACCTTCTTCGCGATATGGGCCACGTCGCCGAAAGCCACGGCCTCCGACGGCTGCACTGACTTTCGCGGAGCGTGATCGTTCTGCATGCGCACGTAATCTGATATGCGGCCTCTAGAGCGGTTTCACCGAGCCTTCAGAACTACAAAGCCACAGAGCAAATACCATACTGCGGCGCAAAGGCAGCGAATATGACTCAGGTCATACGTAACGGAGAAGCTATTGATCGGACATGGACGTCGATGCGTTAGACGAGAAGCACGACGATGATCTCGATTCAGATCAAACCCGACAATTCGGCACGCCGAACGGCCTCGAGTCGCGAATGAGCATTGAGCTTTTTGAGAATATGTTGAATATGGTTGTCCACGGTGTTTGGGCTGATATGGAGACTCTCGGCAATCGTCCGGGTCGTTTTCCCCACACCGACCAATTTGAGAATCTCTCGTTCTCGGAGTGTCAACTCGGTCTCGCTAAGGGCGGAGTGGCTTTGATGAATTAATGAGACAGCCTCATCCTGAGGGAGTTTGACCTCAGTAACGAGGAAATCTCGCACCATGAGTTCCAGTCTTTTTCGTACATCGATAAGCCGCAGGATATGGATCGTGAACGGTTCCCTTGAGCCATTCTCGTAGGCGATGATAACGGACATGTTGCACCAGCGCTTTCCTTCAGGAGTCTCGACTTGAAGATCAAAATGATGAACCGGGTGCCGCTTACTGGCTGCCTGCTTGATCGCACAGTTTTCAGAGCACACCATGCCGCATTCGTCCATCCCTTTGACGATCTGATGACACGGTTGCCCAAGCGCCTCGTTTGAACTTACGCCGACCAATGCCTCGGCGGGCCCGTTCCAAGCCACGACATGCCCCGCGCTGTCCGTAGCGAAAGCCGCGTCAGCCGTGCCCTTTACCAGTTCACAGATACTCCTAAAGCGCATCCTGCATCTCCACTATAAAAATGATGTTAAACCACCATTGTCCATTTTTCATCCACGGTCAAAGATAATTCAGGACAAAAATATACTTTTTTTCGGCTTTCACAAATGATCCTGTCCAAAACCACTGGTTACGGAGTCAAGGCCCTGACATATCTTGCCGGGAAGGACGACTCGGTGGTTTGTGGCCTCCATGAGATCGCCGATACCGAGTCGATTCCTCCGATATATCTGAGAAAGATCCTTGGCGAACTGCGTCGGCATCGCTTACTTCGATCAACCAAAGGTGTTCACGGAGGATACGCTCTCTCGCGAAAACCCGAGACGATCACCGTCTGGGAAGTAAATCAAATACTCGCACCCGATCCATATTTCGACGAGTGCATCTTGGGACTAGGACTCTGCAGGCCTGCCGAAGCATGTGCACTGCACGAGAAATGGCAAGAGATCCGGAAGGACTATATTGCTCTTTTAGAAACCACGACCATCGCTCAGATTGCGGATTCACTAAGAAAACGGCACTGCCTGGGCCAATTAAATGAAATTGAGATATACGGAAACGCGTGAGGTCATAGCGATGAAGCTTGTACGTAGCTACAAAAATCGGGTTTGGCAACGACCGTCGGCGAGGCATCTCGTCTTTGCTGTTGTGTTATGCATGGTCGCGACTTCATATCTTACGAGTGAGGCGAGAGCACAATCGGACGGCCAAAAGCTCTTCGAGAGCCGATGTTATAGCTGCCATAACATCGGCGGCGGTGACAAACAGGGTCCGGACCTCAAGGGTTTAACCGATCGACGCACAAAAGAATGGATTTCCGAATTCACCAAGTCTCCGGTGAGTATGAAAGGAAAAGATCCGGTCGCAGCCGACCTTTTTCAGAAATTTGCTCCGACGATCATGCCAGACCAGTCGCTGTCTCCTGAGGAACTCGATGCTCTGATCACCTTGATCAGAGACCTTTCGACCAAGAACGAGATGTTTGTGCCGGCCGGAGCCAAATTGGCACGGGAGATAGTACCTGACGATATCCCGGCAGGACAAAAGCTCTTTACCGGCCAGGTTAGACTTGCCAACGGCGCTGCTGCCTGCAACTCGTGTCACAGCGTCAATGGCGTCGGAGCGTTAGGAGGCGGAACGCTCGGTCCCGATCTGACGGCGGTCAATATAAAGTACCGTGACCCGGAATTGATCACGATCCTGCAGAATCCCAACTTTCCGACGATGAATACTATTTTTAAAGACCAAAAACTCACGGACGAAGAGGTCGTCGAGATGTTTGCATACCTCCAGCATCTTAAGCAGATGAACCCCAATGCACGCGTTGTTCCTACTCAAGCTGCCGCGACCATTGAGCCTCGGTTCTTGATCCTCGGTTTCGGAATTACGACGTTCGCACTCATCGGCATGAATCTGTTCTGGCGGAAGCGGTCTCACGGGGTAAGGAAACAGCTTGTGCGGAGGGCAAAGATATGAATTGGATCAAGGATCTCATTAGTCCAAAAACACGATCTTGGGAGGAATTCTACCGAAATCGTTGGCAGCACGACAAGATCGTTCGCAGCACACACGGCGTCAACTGCACCGGTGGATGCAGTTGGAACATCTACGTCAAACAGGGAATTGTCACTTGGGAAATGCAGGCCCTGGACTATCCGCTGCTCGAGGACGGCTTACCCCCGTATGAACCTCGCGGCTGTCAGCGGGGTATATCCTATTCCTGGTACCTCTATAGCCCAATTCGCGTTAAGTATCCTTATTTCCGTGGTGCCCTCCAAGATCTCTGGAGGCTGGCGCGAGAAAAGCATGCAGATCCGGTGGACGCGTGGGCGTCGATCGTCGAGGACCCGGATTCGCGTGCCCGGTATCAACGTGCCCGCGGCAAAGGCGGTTTTCGTCGGGCTAGCTGGGATGAGGTCAATGAGATCATCGCCGCTTCGTTGATCTACACAATTAAGAAACACGGATCCGACCGCATCTTCGGCTTTTCGCCGATCCCTGCGATGTCGTTCCTCTCCTACGCCGCAGGTTCCCGGTTCCTTCAACTCCTCGGCGGTGTAAACCTCAGTTTCTATGACTGGTACTCAGATCTGCCGCCCGCTTCGCCTGAGATCTTTGGCGAGCAGACCGACGTCTGCGAGAGTGCCGACTGGTATAACTCAAAATTCATCGCGGTCATGGGCTCGAACCTCAACATGACCAGAACCCCCGACTGTCACTTTGCGGCTGAATCACGTCATAACGGGACCAAGATGGTCGTGTTGGCCCCAGATTTCAGTCAGGTTTCAAAATATGCTGATCAATGGATACCAGTCCACGCAGGCCAGGATGGGGCATTCTGGCAGGGCGTGAACCATGTACTCCTCAAAGAGTTTCACCATGAAAAGCAAACGCCGTATTTTCTCGATTACTCTAAGCGCTACACTGATTCTCCATTCCTAATTGAACTAGTCAAGACGGAGAACGGCTACGAGGCCGGCCGGCTCGTTCGCGCTAATCGGCTTTCGCGTTACAAGGCCGAGGAGAACGGCGACTGGAAATTCCTTATTTGGGACGAACTTTCAAACGGACCGAGGATGCCCGGCGGGACGGTGGGACAGCGGTGGGAGAAGGAAGGTGGAAGATGGAACTTGGAGTTCAAGGACCCAGCAAATGGTGAAGAGATACTGCCACAATTGTCTCTGATCGATGACCCCAGCGGGGCAACGGAGGTCATCTTTCGTGAATTTGGAACCGATGCCCTGTTCAAACGGGGTGTGCCAACGCGGACGATCGCGACTGATGATGGAAATATACTCGTTACGACGATCTACGATCTGTTGATGGCACAGTTCGGTGTAGACCGAGGCTTGGCCGGCGATTATCCCAAAGGTTACAACGACGAGGACCATTCATACACACCAGCGTGGCAGGAGAAGTTTTCCGGTGTCGGGCGCGAAACTGTGATCAAGTTTGCTCGCGAGTGGGCGATCACAGCCGAGAAGACCGAAGGTAAATGCATGGTCATCATTGGTGCTGGGATCAATCACTGGTACCACAACAACTTGATCTACCGTTCAGCAATAACAGCGCTGATGTTGTGCGGTTGTGTCGGTAAGAACGGTGGAGGCCTGAATCATTATGTGGGCCAAGAGAAGCTTGCTCCCGTTGCACCATGGTCAACGGTCGCCTTTGCCAAAGACTGGGTCCCGGCATCACGACTCCAGAACGCTCCTTCATGGCACTACATCATGAGCGAGCAATGGCGCTACGAAAGAGAATTTAAGGAATATCACACCGTTCCCGATAACACGGCTGTAAGTGACGAGACGGGCCAGATCGCTCATATTCACGCCGCTGACGTGCAGGTCAAGGCTGTACGCAATGGTTGGCTACCTTTCTATCCGCAGTTCGACAAGCTAAATACTGAATTGATCGAAGAAGCTTCCGCAAGCGGAGTTCGCGACGATGCGGGCACCATCGGGCGTGTGGTCACTGACCTGAAAGAGAAGAATCTGCGATTCTCCGTTGAAAATCCCGCCGCGCCCGAGAACTTTCCGCGCGTTTGGTTCATTTGGCGAGGCAACGCACTGATGTCGAGCGCGAAAGGGCATGAGTACTTCTTGAAGTATTATCTTGGAACCCACAACAACAAGATCTCTGAGCCGTGCGCCGAAGGCTCGGTCAAGGACATCATGTTTGAGGCCGAACCGCCACCGGGCAAGATGGACCTCGTCGTCGATCTGAATTTCCGAATGGATACATCGGCGCTCTATTCGGATATCGTTCTTCCGGCTGCCACCTGGTATGAAAAGGCTGACTTAAATTCGACAGATCTTCACTCGTTCATCCATCCGCTTTCCGAAGCGGTGCCGCCGGCGTGGGAATCGCGCAGTGACTGGGAGATATTTCGCGGACTTGCAAAAAAGGTTAGCGAGATGGCGGAAACGCATCTGCCCTCGCCCATCAAAGATCTCGTCGCAGTTCCATTGTCTCACGACTCTCCCGATGAGATCACGCAGCCGGAGATCAAAGACTGGTCAAAGGGTGAGTGTGAGCCCATACCCGGCAAGTCAATGCCGCACCTAAAAATTGTCGAGCGGAGTTATCCGAATCTATATAACCAGTTCATTTCGCTCGGCCCCCTGGCACGCAATAACGGCATGGGAGCTCACGGCGTCAAGTATGAGATCGCTGACGTCTATGACGAGGTCGTGAATTCTCGCTCGTATCCGATTGTTGAATGGGGCGATGAGAAATATCCATCGCTCAAACGGGCTGAGGAGGCCGCAAATATGATCCTCCTTTTTGCGCCTGAGACGAACGGCGAATTGGCCTATCGAGCATACGAATATATTGAAAAGAAAGTCGGTTTGCCGCTCGCCGATCTGGCTGAGAAGTCGCGCGACGCCCGCGTTACGTACAAGGACCTACAGGCTCAACCGCGGCGCCTGCTCAACAGCCCGATCTGGTCCGGGTTGACGAGTGACGGTCGAGCGTATGCCCCATTCACATACAACTACGAAAGGATGGTTCCGTGGCGGACGCTCACCGGAAGGCAGCATTACTATCAGGATCACGAAGGCTACGTCGCCTTTGGAGAGAACCTGCCTACCTACAAGCCTTCACCGAAGCCGGCCGATTTTGGCGATATCAAGCTTAGTCCCCAGGGAGAAAAAACCCTTGCCTTGAACTATCTGACGCCTCACGGTAAATGGCACATCCACTCGACCTATTATGACAATCACCGAATGCTGACACTTTCGCGCGGCATTGAACCTCTGTGGGTCAACGACCAGGACGCCGTTGAAATGGGCCTCAACGATAACGATTGGGTCGAGGCGTACAACGACAATGGTGTAGTCTGCACTCGCTGCGTGGTCAGTGCCCGCATTCCTCGCGGGGTTTGTATTCAGTATCACTCACCAGAAAGGACCATCAGCATACCAAAATCACCGATGCGCGGAAATCGTCGGGCAGGAGGGCACAACAGTCTGACCCGTGTACGTTTGAAACCAGTCCTAATGATGGGCGGGTACGGCCAATATACGTTTCACTTTAACTATTGGGGGCCGACAGGCGTTAACCGCGACACATTCATTCTGGTCAAGAAGCTGGAAAAGCTGAACTGGTAGGGAAGGGAGAATATTATGGACGTCAGACTACAGATCTCAATGGTGTTCCACCTGGACAAGTGCATCGGCTGTCACACATGCTCGATTGCCTGTAAGAATATTTGGACCGACCGTAAAGGTGCCGAATACATGTGGTGGAACAACGTCGAAACCAAACCTGGCACTGGCTATCCGACCGCATGGGAGGATCAGGAAAAATACAAGGGTGGGTGGGAGAAAAAGAATGGCGGTAAGCCAGAACTGAAAATGGGTAACCGCTCCTCGCGGCTCCTGAACATATTCCATAATCCGGCCCTTCCGCGAATGGACGATTACTATGAACCGTTCACCTACAAGTATGAGGACCTCTTCGACTCTCCCGAGGGCGCGGATCAGCCCACAGCGCGACCGATCTCTATGGTTACCGGTAAATTCATGGATATCGAGGCCGGGCCCAACTGGGATGATGACCTTGGTGGGTCGCCCGTATATGCAAAAAATGATCCAAATCTTGAGGGCCTTACGCCAGAAGAACAACAGGAACTCTTTGATGTCGAACGCCTGGTCTTCTTCTACTTGCCTCGGATCTGTAATCATTGTCTGAATCCGGGCTGTGTCGCGGCTTGTCCATCGGGTGCGATCTACAAACGGGGCGAGGACGGTGTTGTGCTGATCAACCAGGAAGTCTGTCGCGGGTGGCGCATGTGCGTCTCGGCCTGCCCTTACAAAAAGACATATTACAACTGGTCAACGGGTAAGAGCGAGAAGTGCATCCTGTGCTTTCCACGCCTTGAGACTGGACAGGCACCTGCTTGCTTTCATTCGTGCGTCGGACGCATCCGCTATCTTGGCGGACTACTCTATGACGCGGACAAGCTCGTTGATTCCCTGAAAGTGGACGACAGTAGCCTTGTTGACGCTCATCGTGACCTGATACTCGACCCACGCGATCCGGTGGTACGGGCGAAAGCCAAAGAGAACGGTATCGATGAACGGACTCTCGAGGCGATTGAACGCTCACCGGTGTATCGCTACGTCAAAGAGTGGAAGCTGGCCCTGCCGCTCCATCCGGAATTCCGTACCCTGCCGATGTTGTTTTACGTTCCGCCTCTATTGCCAGTAATGGCCAAGACGGAAGCCGGTATTTATGACGCGGCAAATGAGGAGCTCTTCAGCCCGATCGACAAGGCCCGCCTGCCGATACAGTATCTCGCGAGCCTGTTCGCTGCCGGAAATACCCAGCACGTAAGCTATGCTCTCCGAAAACAATACGCGGTTCGAATGTTCAAGCGATTGGAAACCGTCGGTGATGTTGACCAGGGAGTCGTAGAGGAAGCTCTCGCCGCGTGCGGAATGGATGGGGCAGAGGCCGAAGCGATCTACCGTCTCACGTCGTTGCCGACTATGGACGAGCGTGTTGTGATTCCGCCATCGCATCGTGAGGAAGCTATGCAAATGCTCGACGACAATATGTGGGAACAGAAAGGCTCGGCCGGCTTCGGCTTTCGCGAAGCCCCGGTCAGAGGAGCATAAGGCTGTGAGAGACGAAACTATACAGATCACTCGCGAAAGGCATCTTGCCGATCCGTCACATTACAGCTCCCCCTCCTCAGGCGAGGAGAGTGCGGGGTTTGTTCTTTCCACGGACTCCGCACGCCTACCGGCAAGCTTTGCCGACATCCTCGAATATCCGGGAGACGATTGGACTGAACGGATAAACAAGCTGTCGCATGCCCTGCTGACCAAAGGTGCACCGTTCCACCATCTGGACAGGTTCTGTTTGACGACACAGTCGATGTCGCTAATCGAATTGCAGGAGCTATATGCACAGTCGTTTGATCTGAACCCAAATTGTGCTTTGGAGATTGGTTATCACCTTTTTGGTGAGGACTACAAGCGAGGTGAATTTCTTGCAAATCTCCGGGAGGCGGAGAATGCTTTCGAACTAGGACAGGAGCGACAGCTCCCTGACTACCTCCCGGTTCTACTCAGGCTGCTCGTGCGTCTCGATGACGATGAATTGAGGGGCGCACTCGCAGGCTACTGCTTGATTCCCGGACTAAAAAAGATAATTGCCGCATTTAAGGATCAGAACCCGTTCGTGGAGCTAATCAAGGCCGTGCTCGCGGCTCTTGAAGAGGTAACTATCGAAGAACAGGCCCTCGCTGCCGCGGAGAGTTAGATGTTTTAAGAGTCGAGGTAACGCCCATGTTTGACTATCTTCTATTCGTCGTTCTGCCATACATCGCAGTAACCCTGCTTGTGGTGGTGTCGATCTACCGATATGTCACGAATAAGTTCTCGTATTCGAGTTTATCCTCACAGTTTTTGGAGGGTGACGAGCTCTTCTACGGTTCTGTTCCGTGGCATATGGGCATTATTGGGGCACTCTCCGGTCATGTGATCGGGTTTTTCTTTCCAAAGCAGGTGTTATGGTTCAACGGCGTTCCATTACGCTTGTACATTCTTGAAACGACCGGGTTTGTCTTTGGCTTGTTGGCGTTGGTAGGCATCGTTGGACTCGTGTGGCGTAGGATCACAACGTCTCGCGTTCGCTCTGTTACCTCCGCCGTGGATACGGTTGTGCTCATTCTTTTATTGGGGCAAGTTGTGCTCGGTGTTTATACCGCGCTCTTCTACCGGTGGGGTTCGTCGTGGTTCGTGGCGTCCGCCGTGCCTTATCTCCGCTCGCTGTTCCTGTTCCAACCCGACACTGCAACCATCCTGCCGATGCCGCTTGTGATCAGACTGCACATCATCAATGCGTTCTTGCTTGTGGCGATATTTCCATTCTCGCGCCTTGTCCATATGGTTTCGATACCGCTGACTTATCTATGGCGCCCGTATCAGGTTGTTATCTGGAACTGGAATCGGCGAAAAACTCGGGCACAGTATATGGCGCCCACGTCGAGGTGATCTATGAGCCTACGAACACTAAAGATTCTGTCGATCTTGATAACCGTCATAGGTGCGTTCTTTGTATGGCAAACGGGTACGTTCAGTGTTTGGGGCGATCAATTCGGTTACGAACCGATACAGCCGGTCAGTTTCTCACATAAGCTGCATGCTGGTGATAACAAGATATCATGCCTCTACTGCCATTCCTCTGCAGACAAGTCCAAGGTTGCCGGCGTACCGAGCGCTTCGCTCTGCATGAACTGCCACACCAAGATACTGCCCGATTCAACTGAGATTCAGAAGATAGCCACGGCGCTGAACGAGAATAAACCAATCGAATGGATAAAGGTGAACGATCTTCCTGACCTGGCCGCATTCAATCACAGTCGTCACGTCACCTCGGGGATAAGCTGCCAGACGTGCCACGGGCCGATCGAAACTATGGAGCGAGTATCGCAGCAAGACGCCTTCACAATGGGCAACTGCGTAAGCTGCCATCGCTCGCATCGGGAAGTAACACTGGACGAAGCCGGCAGGCCACAGATCTCAAGAGAAAACACGCCGAATCGATTGATGGCATCGACCGATTGCTCGGTTTGTCACCACTGATGCGAAGCCTATGAAAGATAAACTCTGGAAACAAATTGTTCAGGAAGATGAGCGGGGCTTGCCGGTACTGCAAGGTAACCTTGGCCTATCGCGCCGTACCTTTCTAGAGTTGATCGGCTATACAACGGCCGCAATCGCACTGACAAGCTGTGCCGCCCCGGAACAAAAGATCGTTCCTTTT
>CAZMQR010000042.1:0-12173 GCA_964568325.1 uncultured Chloracidobacterium sp.
TGTTTCCGCCTGTGTGGCCCTGCGTCCTCGGCTCATGTGCGGTAAACTATCGTTCGATGGAACTCACAGACCTACAAGCAAAATACGAAGAGATCAAAGACAAAGTTGCCCAACTTGGGAGGTTTCTTTGACGCTCCTGCAAAAGAGAAACAGTTAAGCGAATTAGAACAGCAGATCGCGGCTCCCGGGTTTTGGGACGACAGCGATGCGGCGCAGAAAGCTGTTCAGCAGCGCTCGCGGATCGAGAAATCACTCGAAAGGCAGCGCGGTTTTGAGACGGGCGTTTCGGATGCTGAGGTGTTGTTCGAGTTTGCGGCCGAGGACGCCGACAGCGCGACCGAACTGCAACAACTAATAAACAAACTCGAACACGACGTTGCCGAGGCTGAGATCGAATCGCTGTTGTCTGGCGAGACCGATCCGAACAACGCGATCTGTTCGTTGCAGGCGGGAGCGGGCGGAACGGACGCGCAGGATTTTTGTCAGATGCTACTGCGGATGTATCTGCGGTGGGCTGAGAAGCGTGGATTCAAGGTCGAGCTGCTCGACGAACAGCCGGGCAGTGAAGCCGGCATCAAATCGGCGACGTTTCGCGTTGAGGGCGATTACGCCTATGGTTTGCTCGCCGCTGAGGCGGGCGTGCACAGGCTCGTGCGGATATCACCGTTCAATTCGGGCGGCAGCCGCGAGACGTCGTTCGCGTCGATGTTCGTCTCGCCCGAGATCGACGAGAACATCGAGGTAAACATCGAGGACAAGGACCTGCGGGTCGACACGTATCGCTCGACCGGTGCGGGCGGACAGCACGTCAACACGACCGATTCGGCCGTAAGAATTACGCATTTGCCGACCGGAATTGTGGTAACTTGTCAGAACCAGCGGTCGCAGATCCAGAACCGTGCGGTCGCAATGCAGGTGCTTCGCTCAAAACTGTACGAACTCGAACTAGAAAAACGCCGCGAAGGCGCCGCCGAACTCGAAGCCGGCAAGATGGACATCTCGTTCGGGTCGCAGATACGCAACTACGTGCTTCATCCGTACAGACTCGTGAAGGATACTCGGACCAAACACGAGTCAGCGGACGTCGATGCTGTGCTGGACGGCGATATCGACGAATTCATCCAGGAGGTTCTCCTCTACAGGAAAGGGGCAACCGTCGCCAACAGATGAAAGCTTGTCCAACATGCAAAGAGATCTACGACGACGAGACTAATTTCTGTCTCGCGGACGGAACCACGCTGGTCAAAAAGAGGGGGAAGAAGCCGCCAAAACATTCATACTTCAATGATGTCGCGGCAATCATTGTAGCTGCGATCGGGCTCCTGATGTTGTTGTCGCTACTTACGAGCAGCACGGCGGACAGGTCATGGTTTTCGACGGGCAGCGGAGCGATAGCCGCTCGAAACTGGATCGGGCCGGTCGGCGCGAATATTGCGGCGTTTCTTTTTAACTTCCTTGGCTGGGCATCTTATCTGCTGCCTGTGCTGATCGGGCTGGTCGCTTGGCGTATATTTCAGTCGGACACGCTGGTTCCACGGCCGCTGCGTGTATTCGGATTTGTGTTTTTTGTGATATCGCTTGCGGGGATACTGTCGCTGGTGTTCGGGGGCACGGCCGGTGCGATCATTGGTGAGGTGGCGGCCCAAGGGACGGGTTATTTTATCGGGCCCATCGGTGCGGGAATATTGCTGGGGGCGTTGTTCATCAGTTCGCTACTGCTAGTTACTAATTTTACGCTCGCGGGATTTATGAGCCACTTTGATGTGGCTTGGGGCAATGTGCGCATCCGCCTGGACGAATGGCGCGAGCGGCGGCGTGCCGTGCGTGCTCCAGTGATCGACGAGGCAAAGAAACGCGCCGATAAACGCCGCGCGATGCGCGAGGCGCAGGCCGACGCCATCCCGCCAACGATCAATATCGCCGATGTCGAAGCCTTCGCTGCAGGTGCCGCGGTTGGCCGCTCGACGCTTTTTGACGACGGCCCATCGATACCGACCATTGAGGGCGGACGAAACCCCTACGAGACTGTTACGATCAGCGAGGAAGATGCCGAGCCGATAGGCAGGAAGTCGAAAGGCAAGACGACAAAGATCGGAGACGAGCCGGGTGAGTCTGCCGACGATCCGCGATCGGTGCTGGGACAGACGTTTGACGATTATGAGTTGCCCGACCCTGCGATGCTCGACCCTGCGGGCGCAGCGGTTGCACACAATGAGAGCGAACTGCGGGCAGAGGCGAAGTTGCTGGAAGATAAAACCGCTGAATTCAACGTCCCTGGCAAGGTTATGCACATCTTTCCGGGCCCGGTAGTAACGACTTTCGAGTTCAAACCTGACGCGGGCGTCAAATATTCTCGAGTGACCGGCCTCGTTGACGATCTTTGTCTGGCCCTCAAGGCCGAGTCTATTCGTATTGACCGAATTCCGGGCAAAGCCTATGTAGGCATCGAGGTGCCGAATAAGAAGCGCGAGGTCATCCACCTGCGCGATGTGATCGATTCGCCTCCATTTGAACAGTCATCGTCGCTGCTTACAGTAGCTCTCGGCAAGACGATCGACGGCGGCAAGTATGTCGCTGATCTCGCAAGAATGCCGCATCTGCTTATTGCGGGTGCGACCGGCGCGGGAAAATCAGTCGGCGTAAACACGCTGGTGATGTCGATCCTCTACAAGGCCCGGCCTGATGAAGTGAAATTCATCATGGTCGATCCCAAGCGGCTCGAACTTGGATTGTATGCGGACATACCGCACCTGTCGGTCCCTATCATCACCGATCCAAAACGAGCCGCAAACTCTCTCCGCTGGGCAGTCTCGGAGATGGAGAAGCGTTATAAGGACCTAGCCGGCTATGGCGTTCGCAATATCGACGGCTACAACGTCGAGGCTAAGCGCCGCAACGATCTCGAACAATGGGACGACAACGGCGAACCGCACCGCAAGCTGCCCTACATCGTCATTATCATCGACGAACTCGCCGACCTTATGATGGTCGCAGGCAAAGAGGTCGAGGACTCGATCACGCGTCTCGCTCAGATGGCGCGTGCGGTCGGCATTCATCTGGTGCTCGCCACACAGCGGCCGTCGGTCGATGTCATCACCGGTTTGATAAAAGCGAATTTCCCGTCACGCATTTCGTTTAGGGTATCAAGCAAAGTCGACAGCCGGACGATCATTGACGCGAACGGGGCTGAATCGCTGCTCGGCTCGGGCGATATGCTCTTTCTGCCGCCGGGTAACGCTCAAGTGATCCGTGTGCATGGCGCATTTGTCCACGAAAAAGAGATCAAGAAGGTGGTCGATCACATTAAGGCCCAGGGCAAGCCCGAATACGACCAGACGATCACCAAGAGCGAAGAGGAACTTGATGACAGCGGCGACCTGCCCGGCCGCCGCGATCCGCTGTTTACCGACGCTCTCAAATGCGTCGTCCAGGCTAAACGAGGCTCCACGTCTCTGCTGCAGCGCCACCTGCGCATCGGCTATGGCCGCGCCGCCGCCATCCTCGACGCCATGGTCCGCGAAGGCTACATCGGCGAAATGGACGGCTCGACGCGAGCTCGTCCCGTTCTGCCAAAGGCGTATGAGGACCTGCAGGACATCGAGGAAGGGGCGTTGGGCGACGACGAGTAGGAATTTCACCGCGAAATACGCGGAAAAGAACGACTATGCGTTGGTTCGTTACCGTGGTAATTGCTGCCTTGTTCACTGCGACGTGCTCGACGCGGGTTGTGCATGAGCGGCCGGCAAGCGTTGCATCAGCCGCCGCTATAAACATCAACACCGCCACGCCTGACGAACTCGAAGGCCTTCCCGGCGTGGGACGTAAGACGGCTGACGCTATAGTGGCTTATCGGACGGCGAACGGACCGTTTCGCCGTGTTGAGCATTTAATGATGATCCGTGGGATCAGCGAGCGACGTTTTGCTGAGTTCCGGCCGCTCGTTCGTGTCGAATGAGCGATGCGACAGACACACCACGCCCATTCAACCGCGAACCGCTGGTCGCGATAGCGATTGCGTTTGCCGTCGGTATCGTTGCGGCAAAGTTCCTGTCGTTTGGCATGACGGTCTTTTTGGTCGCAGTGCTCATCTTCGGTATCGCCGCGTTCTTTACACGAAATCAAGCTTTCGCAACTAGCTTCGTCCTTCTCGCCTTCTCCGCAGCCGGTGCACTTTCGCTTGCGATCGAAAATTACCGCGACACCGCTCCGGATCGCATTCGCACGATCTACGATACTGGTCAGATCGCGTCTGGCAAGCCGATCGAGATCGAAGGCGTTCTAGCACGGCAGCCTGAGGCGGCGTTTGACGGCAGTTTTCTGACGCTGCGGAGTGACCGACTTTCCTATCGTAGTGCGGAGCGCGAAGTTGCCGGCGAGGTTCGCATATTCGTGCCGGGAACCTCCGACACTGCACATTCAAGATCTGAGATCTCAAATTTGAAATACGGTTCTCGCGTCCGTGTTGCCTGTGCACTTGTCCGCGAAGAACAATACCAGAATCCCGGAGTGATCTCGCGGGTCGAGTTGCTTGACCGGATGGGCGTTGACGCGTCGTGCTCGGTCAAGAGTCCGCTGCTGATCGAGCACATTTCAGACGAGAGTGTGCTTCTGCCGCTCGCTTGGGTCTATGAGCAGCGGTCGCGGCTGATCAACGAGTTTCGTCAGAACCTCGACCCAACGGCGGCCGGCGTAATGATCGCGAGTTTGCTGGGCAATAAGCACTTTCTTGATAAAGCCACAGGTGAGTTATTTCGGGAGGGCGGGACGTTTCATATTCTCGTCATCTCAGGCCTCCACATCACATTTATCGGCGGTATCTTGCTACTCGTTGTGCGACGATTTACGCGAAATCGCTGGGCGCAGTTTGCGATCACAACGGGCTCCTTATGGGCATACACTATTGCTGTCGGTGCGGACGTACCTGTCGTAAGGGCAGCCGTAATGTTTACTACTCTGCTCTTTGGATATTCATTGTATCGGAGCGGAACGCTGCTCAATTCGCTTGCTCTAAGTGCATTGCTGTTATTAATGCTGCGGCCATCGGATCTATTCGATGCCTCGCTGCAATTGACGGTGATAAGCGTCGCTGCGATCGTCGCTTGCGCTTATCCACTCATCGAGCATCTGAGATCGATCGGCCAATGGGCGCCCTCGCCGACGACTCCGTTTCCGCCAAATGTCAGTCCGTGGCTCAGGCGGCTCTGTGAAACGGTGTATTGGAATGCCGACGAGTGGACAGCAAAAGTAAAGCGACAGATATGGACGGCGGGAATACAAAAATCGCCGTTTGGGAAAACGGGTGGTGTCATTCAAAAAACCCTTCGGTATCTCGTTGAAGGCCTTCTGGTTTCCGCGATCGTGCAGTTGTGGATGCTTCCGCTGACGGTCGTTTACTTTCATCGAGTGCCATTTGCGTCGGTGTTGCTCAACCTCTGGGTCGGCTTCTTTATCGCGATCGAAAGCTTTGCAGCCGTCGCCGCAGCATTAGCCGGAAGGGTCAGCGAATTCATCGCCGCGCCGCTGTTCCTACTCGCCGATGCGGCGAACTGGCTTATGCTCGCTTTGCCACGTGCAGTCTCATCGCTCGAGTGGACAAGCTTTCGGCTTCCCGCGTATTCCGGGCCGGGCATTTCGGTTTACTTTCTCTATCTTATTCCGATGCTGGGGATGGCGGTCGCGGTGAATCGCTGGCTGCCGTTCGATCTCAAGCGAACATCGCCATTGTGGAATCGTGGAGTTGCGACAGCGGCAGTAACGATGGGATTGGTGCTAGCGGCGATCATCGTCTTGCATCCGTTTAGTGCCGCCCGGCCCGACGGACGGCTGCACGTCGATTTTTTGGACGTAGGTCAAGGCGATGCCGCATTAATAACCTTCCCGACCGGCGAGACGATGCTGGTGGACGGTGGTGGTCGTTTCGATCACAGAAGCCAGAACGACGACGAGGCTGAACCATTCGAACCTGACGTGCGCGGTATCGGTGAGACCGTCGTGTCAGAAGTTCTCTGGTCAAAGGGCCTTTCGCGGATCGACCATATCGTTGCAACGCACGCCGATGCAGACCACGTCAAAGGCCTGGCTGATGTTACCGACAACTTCAGTGTCGGAAGGGCTCTGTTCGGTCGTATGCCCAAGGACGATTCCGAACTGATCGATCTTTACGAGATGTTAGGCCGCCGTGACGTCCCGGTCGAGATCGTTGGGCGCTCGGATGTACTGCACATCGGTGGTGTCCGCATCGAGGTCGCACATCCTCTTGTGATCGCTAATGCTGATGCGCCGTCGACCAACGACGAATCGGTCGTGATGCGCATTGTCTACGGTGAACGCGCGTTTCTCTTGGCGGGTGATATCGAATCAACCGCGGAACAACAGCTAATTGATGGTGACCGGCCGCTCAACGCGGATGTCGTCAAGATCGCTCATCACGGCAGCCGGACGAGTTCAATACCTGCATTTGTAAGTGCAACTAATGCACAGGTCGGCATCATCTCGGTTGGCCGACGTTCGCCGTTTGGCCATCCGCATGCTGAGGTCGTCGCGCGATGGCAAGCTGCTGGCGCGGTCGTGCTTACGACCGGAACGAGCGGGATGATCTCGATATCAACTGATGGGCACGACCTCAAGCTCGAACAGTTTCGACCGGACCAGTAGAGAAGAAAAAAGGAACCGGCACATGGCCGGTCCCGTTTCGGTCAAACTCGATAACCGAGTCTATTTTGCAGGCTGTTCGAAGTGGAAGCCGAGCCTCCATGTGGTACCCTCTTTGACGTAAATGCCATAGGCCCATACGGGAGCCAGCTTTTCGGTGCCGCAAGTGCCGACGGGCGAACCTTTGACGACGAGAAGCGACGTTGAACCATCAACCGATACGCTCGAAGCGTCGCTCAAGGCGACACTCTTGACGTCACAGTTTGCGTCGGTCCAGCCCTTGATCGTCGCATCCTTGCCGGCGGTGACGATGCCCATGACATTGACGAAGGTCGCATCATTGAGCAGCATCGTGCCAAGCTTTGTCCAGTCCTTGGCTTTCCACGCTTCCCAACCTGACTTTTCGAGGGCTAGCAGAGCATCTGTCTCGCTGGCGGGTGCGGCTGCCGTATTTGCAGCATTCGCCGGCTTGTCAGCAGGCTTGTCGGCAGGTTTGGCAGGTTCCTTGGCGGGAGCTTCGGGCTTCTTGTCCTCAGCCTTTGCCTTGTCGTCTGCCTTTGCGGGTGCAGCACCGGTCGGGTTCGTCTTACCGGTGTTGGATGCTGTCGCTGAGTCAGATGCCGCGGGCGGAGCTTTGATATCGACCTCAGCGTACCATGCGGCACGCCAATCGGTGCCGATGCGCGTATAGAGCGTAGAGGCAACTGCGTCGGGGATTTTCTTGCCTTCACGCGTCCCGTCTGTGACGACTTTCGTGGTGAAAACGGCTGTCGTCGGACCGAGCTTCGTCAATTTCTCATCAGAGAACGTGTAGCCCTTGATCTCGTCCTTGTGCTCCGAGATCATCTTGACCGCCTCTGCCTTGTCCATCTTTTTTCCGTTGTCGTACATGACAAACTTGGCGTCAAGGAAGCCCTCAAAGTACTTGCCGTCCTTGTTCTTGTAAGCCTCGAATGCCTTCGTTTCGAGTGCCTTGAGCGCTTCGACGGTTACCGGCGGGGCCGCACCTGTATTTGCATTCGCCGTGTTTGCCGGCTTGTTCTCTGCGGTGCCACCGCACGCGGCCATCAACGCGGCGACAAACACGGTGATGAGTAGTGTTCCAGTCTTTCTCATGATCTTCTCCTTATCGTTTTGAAATTAATACACAGCCACCCGACAGGTTTCCGATTCTGAAAACCTTCGAGCGTTCCTTCTAGTCGTCCTAATTGGGTATAGTTTTAACACTGCCACAACCTATTGTCAAGAAATAACTTGCGTCGAATTATCGCCTTTTACAGCGACCGTATTGAAAAATACCCTGTCCTCGCGGTCGTTCGACGCCGGGAAATGGATCGTGCCGAAAAGGAACAGCCCGGCGTGCCAGGCGTCCTTGGCGTATTCGGCAATCTTCTCGATATTGCCGGCTGTGTCGACGTGCCAGACGGCGGCGACGTTCTCTTTCTGGCTCGGAGCGTTCTCGGCCGTCGTGCCAAAGAAAAGGTCGTCGCCAAGCTGTTTTGAATAGAATACCGTCCCGCTGACCTCGCCCAGGCTCGTCCGGTCGAGAGTATGGCGGTCGACCTTGAATATCTCGTTGTCACGATACTCGGCATCGGTGCCGTAATAGAAATGATCGGCGGTAAACAGAATACTCACGGCTCGCCATGTCTCATCGCCGCTGCCGACGGTCTCAACCGTTTTGAATCCGTCGGTCGTTCGCAGCATTTGGCACTCGGGTGGTTTGTCGCCGGTCAGGCACCATACAGACTCAGTATATTTGTCGAAATATAGTCCGTGAACATGCTTGATCGACCCCGTCGGAAAAGTATGAACGACGTCGACCGCAACGCTACCAGGCGTATAGCGATAGACACGCATCTCGCCACGTTCGTCGTTTGCGAGATACTCGCCAAAATAAACGTCGCCTTGGTTGTCGACCGAGCAGCCGGATCGCAGCACGCGACACGGGCGGACGAGGCCGTCTAGTGAGAAGTATTTGCCATCGCGAAATACACCGACTGTCTTGTCAAACGTGACAAATATCTCGCCGTTCGCTAGCGGAATAACATTGTAGAAAAAGAACCGAAAAAGCCGCTGGGCGAGGCGAATGTTCGCCGCCGCGGCTTTCCACGATGGAACATTGACGCGGCCGATCTCGGTGAATGGAGCTTTCAGATCACCTGAATGGTAAAGAATGTTTCGCCGCGAAAGGTAATAATTGCCCGGCTCGGCCCACTCGATCTGGTAGCCGGAGAGTTCTGGAACTGTCGCGACCGAGCGTTTCATTGTTCCTTCTTGCAGAAGAACGAGCCGATCACGAGCACGTCCATCTTTGTCCGCTGGAAACACTCGATCGCCTCGGACGGTTTGCAGACGATAGGCTCGTTCTCGTTAAAGCTGGTGTTCAGGATGACGGGAATTCCGGTTTTCTTTTCAAACGCCGAGATCAAGTCGTAATACAAGGGATTCTCGTCGCGGGCGACCGTTTGCAGGCGGCCGGTGTCGTCGACGTGGTTTACGGCCGAAAGCCGCTCGCGCCATTCGGGCCGGATCTTATAAACGTGGAGCATGAAGGGCGACGGATAGTCCTGCTCGAATACCTCGCCCTGCCGCTCGACAAGCACCGACGGAGCGAACGGTCGAAACGCCTCGCGATGCTTGATGCGGGCGTTGAGGATATCTTTCATGTTCGGAAAGCCCGGATGGGCGAGGATCGAGCGATTGCCTAACGCTCGCGGGCCCCATTCCATTCGGCCCTGGAACCAGCCGATGACATTGCCGTTCTTTACTTCGTCGGTGGTGGCTTCGATCAGTTCTTCGCGGTTGAGTTCGCGGTATTTGACGCCGTAGCGGTCGAGATCGGCTTTGACCTCTGTATCGGAATAGTCGTCGCCTAAATATGCGTCGCGCATCACCCAACGCTTGCCTTCTTTCAACACGACATTCGACGCGTAGAGAGCGGCACCGAGCGCAAGGCCGTCGTCACCCGCGGCGGGCTGGATGCAATGCTCGGTGAATGGCGTTTCGAGCAGCGCCTTTCCGTTCGCGACGCTGTTGAGCGCGCAGCCGCCGGCCATGGCCATTCGATTACTCGGAACATGAGAATGAAGTTCATGCAGGACGTGCATGTAATATTTCTCAAATATTCGCTGCAGGCCAAAGGCAACGTCCATGTCCCGCTGCGTGATATCAGCATATGGCTCGCGTGGCGCCCCCAACTCGTCTATAAACTTGTCCGAATACAACCGATGGACGATCATTTCGCCGTCGTCCGTGATCTCCATTCCCTGGTTCGCACCAAAGGGGAGGAAATAGTCGGGATTCAACTCAAAACCCTTCTTTGCCGGACTCAGAACACCCTCGAAAAAATCTGCGTATGTGTCGTGACCTAGCGGTGCAAGGCCCATCACTTTGCCCTCGTCACCGTATTTCGGATAGCCAATGAACTGGCAAACCGCCGTGTAAAGCGTCCCCAGCGAGTGCGGCACGAACACGCGCTTTAGCGGCCGTATCTCGTCGCCCACGCACTCGCTCATCAGACACGAAACAAAATCGCCTGACCCGTCGATCGTAATGCCCGCCGCGTGGTCCCATTCTGAGGCAAAATACGCGCTAGCGGTGTGGGCGAGGTGATGCTCGATGTTATGCGTCTGGAATTTAAGTTTGGCCTCATCAATACCGCATTCGGCGGCGATGAGCGACTTCATGTCGTCGAACGTCTTGCTTTTGCTGCGGATACGGGCCAGATTGAGCAGTCTCGACGGGTTCTTGATCGCAAATTCGAGCTTCTTGTGCAGGTTCGCCGTCGAATCACGCCCGACCGCAACATGATCGACATCGGCAAGCGTCAAACCCGCCATTTCGAGACATCTTAGTATCGAAAGACGCGAAAAACCCGCAAAATACTTGACGCGATTAAGCCGCTCCTCTGCGATCGCCGCAACGGGTACGCCGTCAACGAGAATCGCCGCGGACGAGCCCGCGTGGAAGGAATTGACACCAAGAATTACGCTCATTTAGACAGCTTGGGCAAAAGGATAAATCTACAATACGGGCGGGGCTTTGGCAAAGATTGAGCGAGCGGCGGCCATTATCTAGCCGCGAATTTCGCGGACGAGAACGAATCAGAAACGACCAACTTAACTTAATTGAGAGAGAAACTCGTTCTAGCTAGTCTTGATCCGCTTCATCCGTTTGATCCGCGGCCAAATATTCTCTCGATGCACTCAGTTTCAGTGTTTGAAATGCCGAATGCCGGTGAATGCCATGGCGATGCCGTGTTCGTCGGCGGCGGCGATCGATTCGTCATCCTTGACCGACCCGCCGGGCTGGATTATCGCCGTCACGCCGAGGCTTGCGGCCTCGTCGACGCTGTCGCGGAATGGGAAAAACGCGTCCGACGCGAGTGCCGAGCCTTTCAGGTCAAACCCGAACCGTTCTGCACGCATCGCCGCGATCCGCACTGAATCGACACGGTTCATCTGGCCGGCACCGACGCCGAAAGTCTGATCACACCCGGCGAGGACGATGGCGTTGGACTTGACGTGCTTGCAGATGATCCAGGCGAAGAGCATCGCTTTGACCTCGACGTCGGTCGGTTGGCGAGTAGTGACGATGTCGAGGTCAGCGGCGGCAAAGTGATGTGTGTCGGCGTCTTGGGCAAGGAATCCGCCGGAGATCTGCTTGTACTCTGTCTTTGGTGGGGCACCCTCCCTACCGGTCGGGTTTCCAGCTGTGAGGCGAAGCACTCGCAGATTCTTTTTGGATTTGAATATGTCGAGTGCGTCGTCGTCGTATTCGGGGGCGATGATTACCTCGGAGAAGACCTTGATTAGGGCGGTTGCTGCCTCCGCATCGACCTTGCGGTTAAAGGCTACGATGCCGCCGAAGGCTGACACAGGGTCAGTCGCGAGAGCGCGTTTGTAGGCTTCGAGGTTCGTTGCACCGACGCCGACGCCGGACGGATTTGTGTGTTTGATGATCGCGACGGCGAGTTCTTCAAAATCGTTCACTAAAGCCCACGCGGCGTCGGCATCGACGTAATTGTTGAACGACATTTCCTTGCCGTGAAGCTGCTCGGCGTTGGCGATGCCTGTTGCGTCAGTCGTGTACAGAGCGGCTTTCTGGTGCGGGTTCTCGCCGTAGCGGAGGTCGGCCGTTCTGGCAAAGCTGAGTGCAATTCGATCTTCAAAGAATCCGGTCGCTACCGCTCCCGGTTCTGACTTGCCGCCCGATCCCGTGAGGTATTTCGATATCGCCGTGTCGTACTCAGCAGTTCGCGTATACGCGGCGGCAGCCAATCGGGCACGCGTGTCGAGCGAGAGCGCTCCGTCGTTTTCGGTTAGTTCAGTCTGAACCTCGGCGTAATGAGCGGGATCGGTGACTATCGCGACGTCGCGCCAATTCTTGGCGGCGGAGCGGATCATGGCAGGGCCGCCGATGTCGATATTCTCGACAGCTTCTTCGAGCGTGACGCCGGGTTTGGCGATGGTTTGTTCGAACGGGTAGAGATTGACGACGACGAGATCGATCGGCTCGAT
>CAZMQR010000043.1:0-12150 GCA_964568325.1 uncultured Chloracidobacterium sp.
ACGCCACCGCTGACGAGGTAGGACAACTCGATATGTACAACCGCGAGATGGGCAACCTTGAATTGCTGCCCGGAGCTAAGTAGCCTCGTTGATGCTTCAGCGTCTTTGCGTTAAAATTTTTCGTTTATGAAAAGAGTAGGTATATTGGTCGGGCGTGAGGTCACCTTCCCCGAATCGATCATTAACAGCATTAACGAGGAAGGCGGCGGTGATGTCACAGCGGAAATGGTCACCGTCGGCGGCATACGCCTTGACGAACCGAAGAAATACGACGTCATTATCGACCGCATCTCGCACGAGGTGCCGTATTACCGCGCGGTGCTCAAGCGGATGGCGCTTGAGGGAACGTATATCATCAACAATCCGTTCTGGTGGTCGGCTGATGACAAGTTCTTTAACTTCTCGCTCGCGGCCAAGATCGGCGTGGCGATACCAAAGACGGTCCTGCTGCCGCAGCACAGCTATATCAAGGACATCACGAGTGAGTCGCTTCGCAACCTCGAGTTCCCTATCGACTGGCAAGCTGTTGTCGAGTATGTCGGCTTCCCGGCATTCCTAAAACCGCACGACGGCGGCGGCTGGAAGAATGTGTCTAAGATCCACTCGATCGAGGAGCTCTTCACCGAATACAACGACAGCGGGACGCTCTGCATGACGCTGCAGGAAGGCATTGAATACGACCATTTTGTCCGCTGTTACTGCGTCGGCAAGCAGAACGTTCTCATCATGCCCTACGACCCTTCGAAGCCTTATCTGTCGGGGATGCAGTACGTTGACGTTGACGATTACCTGACTCCCGAGCTTCACAAACGCGTCGAGCAGGACGTCATCACAATATGCACCGCGCTCGGTTACGACCTCAACACGGTGGAATTTGCGATCAAGAACGGCATTCCCTACGCGATTGACTTCATGAATCCTGCGCCCGACGCCGAACTTGCATCCGTCGGCGAAAAGAACCACCGCTGGATCGTCGATAATATGACTGACTTTATCTTAAAGAAGCTAAAGGACGGCTGGGAAACGCCGGAATATCGTTGGTCCGAAATGCTTAACCCGCCGGAAAAGGCCGCCCGTAGGTAAAGCGTTAGCGGCCTGATAACGACAGATGGCCCGCTTGGTGACAAAACACTATCTGCTCGCTCTCGGCGTCCTGATCGGGGTCGCCTATGGGCTGATCACTCGACTGGTGTGGGGCCAGCAGATGGCCCTGGCGTCGCTGACTTATCTCTTTCTTATACCGACAGTCCTCGGCGTTATCCCGCTCATTTTTGCCAACGAAGCTCAGGTCCGCTCGTATCTGTACATCATCTTTATCCCGTGGCTCACCGTTCTCTCGTTCTTCCTCACGATGTGGATGCTGAGGATCGAGAGCCTCATCTGCCTCATTATTCTGGGTGCGCCCTTCTTCGTTCTCGGTACGGTCGGAGGGCTTATCTTTAGGCTGGTCATTTTGCATCAGCGGTCTAAGAAGAATGTGCTCCCGGCGATCGCCTTTCTGCTGCTGCCGGTGCTGATCGCACCGCTGGAGCACGCCGTTAACAGCCCTTCAGAGGTATATTCCGTCACGAGCGAGGTTGTGATCAATGCTGCTCCGGGCGATGTCTGGCAGAATATCGTCCGTGTGCCTGAGATCAGCCGCGCCGAATACCGCAGCGGGGTGTTCAATTCCCTTGGCATACCTCGTCCTATCGAAGCCCAACTTACGGCAGAGCAGCCGGGTGCATTGCGGAAAGGCCGTTTCGAAGGGGGGCTCACCTTTACGGAACATATTATCGACTGGCAGCCGCACCGAAAGGTCACGTTTGACATCGTCGTAGATGCGGATACGATCGCCGACCGTGTATTCGATCAGCATGTCCTTAAGGGCAACTACTTCAACTTCATCGATGCCGGCTACGAGATCGAACGGGTGAACGAAACACAGGTACGCCTGCGACTCACGTCTCAGTACCGCCTGACATCGAAGGTCAACTTCTACGGCAAGTTCTGGGGAGACATCATCTTGGCTGATTTCCAGGATCGTCTGCTGGATGTGATCAAACGGCGGTGTGACCGAGTCTCCTAGCTCGAACGCAAACGCGATACTAGTCGTCGGTTGCAGCCAGTTCGTAGGGAATGCGGCGTGCCAACAATCTTGAAGTGACAACCAAGCCCGTCCAGATGAGCAGGGCAACGGTCGTTACCGCCCATCCAATATTAGCGATCAACTCGTCTTCAAAGAAGACGCCAATGAAGATCGCCGGAAACGCAAGAAATGCGATGCGGAGTGCCGTGCGGCGCCCTCGCTCGACCGTATCAAGCAGATTGACGCGGCTTATCTCCGTCTCCATGTATTCCTCATCGCTGTTAAGCCGCGAGAAGTAAGTGGCTTCGCCGCGCGTCCAGCGTCGGAGGGCAGGCGTCTCTGCGACGCGATTGGCTGTGGCAAAATGGTGGATCACGTGGGCGATCTTGCCATCCCTCAGAGCGAGTTCGGCGAGCCCCCGAGCGGCTCGGACGTTGTCGCCAAACCTTTCGAAGACCCGTCGGAACAACTCGCCTGCACGTCGCCATTCACCATATTGGACGTAAGATTCGCCGATCTCCGACAGCAGATGTCGGTCATCACCAGCACGGCGTTCGGACAGGCGAAGGGCTGCGATCGAACGCCGCGTCAATCGCTGATCGTGCCTGAGGGCCGCGTAGGAGTTGAGACACCGGGCGAAATCGAACAACAGTCTTGCCCCTGTGGGGCTGCCGACCAAAGCACGTCGAAATGATTCGAGGGCTTGTGGCAAATAGCCTGCCATGCGAAGCTCATTCGCCATGACATGGAGTTCGTCGGGGCGCGTATCCGTATCGAACACGGGTTGACTTGCCCCTTCGCGCCGCAGGCTGGGCGGCCGCGCACTGGCCTCGAGTACGTCGGCCGACGGGATCCGAGCAAATTCGGCCTTCATCAGGACCTCTTTTGGATCACTGAGAAAACGCCGAAGGTCCAACGATCGCAGATCGAGGACATCATCGTGCAGCTTTGGCAAGATCGCGATGATCATCTGCCTGAAAGCATCTCCGCCCGATGCGAATGCGACGCTCACGCCTTTACCGTGCAAGATCGTTCGATATCGATAAAAAACGTTACCTCCTCGACGAACAGCGCGTATTGCCTGCGTCTCAACTTGCTCAACGTCGGTGAGCTTGAGCCCCTTGCGACTGCCGTTGAACCACATCCAGAGCCTGGGTAAGAGGCCGGTCCGCGCAAGCCGGCGACCATCAAAGGTTATCCTGTCGTTAAGGGCGAAAAAAGGAAGTAATATCCACGAGGTGCAAAAGACCGCATACGCGGCAAGGTCAAATCGGAGATAGAACAGCAAACCTGTGAGAAACGTCCCCAACATCACGCCGTTAAGATATCCGTGCAGCGATACACGAATTGTCGCCGTGGCACGTTCGCCTGCGGCCGCGTTGGCGTCGGGCCTAAGAGCGGAGATGTCGGTGCGGTCGATATTGCTCACAGTTCGTCAGGATTTCTAAACGAGACATCAGCAATCGGGGCGAGTTTCCGAGAACTATTGGATCTGAACAGGCGGCATGCCGCCACCAAACGGGGCCTCTGGTGCGGGCTCGACGATCTGCTTAGCTCGCTCTGGATCCATCTCTTCAACTTTCTTCTTAGCTTCGATCGCCGTTTGGGGCATACGAATGGCTTTGCCGTCAGCGTCCTTCGCTTCGCTCGCTGTCTTTGCGATCGTGAAGTATAGTTCCAGCGCTTCGGCCTTCTTGTCCTGTTTCTCGTAGATCTTGGCGAGCTCGAAATTAAGCGTGTCCTTCGAAATGACCGACTGCGATGCGTCCAAGAGTTCCTGAATGAGTTTTGCCGCGTCGTCAAATCGACTGTCCGAGATGCGAGTTTCCCCAAGGGCAAACTTCGACAGCATCCCGACCGGGGAATCCTGGCCGGAAAGCGCTTCTAGTTCAGTGATGGCTGCGGGGCGATCGATGTATAAGCGATTGACGGCGATGAAGTACTTTGCCTTCTCGGCAGTCGCTCCTCCGTAGGTGTCCACGACCACTTGAAACTCCGCGATCGCGGCCTCAGCACGCTCGCGCTCGGTCTTGTACGTTTTCGCGGTCGAACCCGCCGGCGTTCCGGTCTCAGAGATCTGCGCCTGTGACGTCTCAATTGCTTTTCCAAGAGCGGTCTGAGCGGCAGCCGACGAGTTTCGGGTAATTCGCATGAATACGACCACGGCAAGCACGATCAGCACGATCGCGCCCATTCCGTAGAGGACTGTCCGCCCCTTACCTTCGAGCTTCTTCCCGACCTCCTCAAGCCGCGGCACGACCTGCTGCTGAAGCGGATCAACGTAGGTTTTCTTCTCTTTCGGTGTCGCAGCTGCGGCCTGAAGCTGCTCAAATCGTCGTTTCTTCTTCGCCATTCGTTAAAAAAAGTGCAATCAAACTAGCCTTCGCGCGTTATATTAGTGCCGGATACCGGCGGCTATGCAAAAGAGTTAATTTAGCCTAAAACCATGTTTAGAGCAAATATCAGCAGGCAAATCTCGGGCAGATCGTCGTATCCGTGCGAACTGAGCGGTGACCGCGATCTTTTTGGGAACAAGTTCGTCAGGACGGTGTCTAATGTAATGCCCGTCGAAAACGGGAGGTAACTTGACAGGTCCTCTGAGCAAAGGGCCGCACACGGGACGGGAGATGGTCTTTAACGAGTCGATCGCTATTGACGATGAAGGCATTCCTTATATTGCCGTGCCTTCCCGTGCCGAGACGTCCGATGCGGCGGAGGATTCCGTCTTTATTGACAAATTACGAGCCGGCGACGCCGAAGCATTCGGGACCCTTGTCGATCGATACTCTGACGACCTGTATGCCCTGCTGTATCGATTGACCGATTCGCCCGACGAGGCCGCTGATCTGACGCAGGATACTTTCCTCAAGGCGCTTAGGTCGATACGAAAGTTCCGAGGCGATGCCCAGATCAAGACGTGGCTCTACCGGATAGCTGTCAACGAATCGCGGAATCGCTTTCGTTGGTGGAAGCGCAGACGGCGTGACGTGACGATATCGCTCGATTCGACGCTCGGCGATTCTGATGTCCCGCTTTCGACGTTGATCCCCGACAACGGGCCGACGCCGGAAGAGGTCACCCTGAGCAATGAACGCGAGTATGCCCTCAGCGTCGCACTCGGCGAACTGAGTCCGGCCTTTCGAGAGGCAGTCGTGCTGTGCGATGTCGAGGGTTTGAGCTACGAAGAAACGGCCGCCGTCACCGGCGTCGGGATCGGCACGGTAAAGTCCCGCATCTCGCGTGGCCGTGAAGAACTGCGACGGCGGCTGAGCGGATTTTGAAAATTAGTGCAAATGGCTGACTTGCCCCGGTTTTGCTTTGAGTCAATAAACATCGGTGCCAAACGATAGGTCAAGCAAGCGAGAAACCGATACCGAGCAGCCGCGAGTGGAAAAGGCGAGATTTGATTCGACCAGCAACATCGATGAGAGGTTTGTCGCTTGCCCTTGCCTGAACGGTCTCCGTCAACGTTGTTCCATCCGGAACAGCCGGGGTCAGTGAGCCATTTGCATCACCGAGGTACTATGGAATGCTCGGACTTACAATTTGAACTTTCACTCGAAGATGCCCGGACCGGCTCGCGTCTTCGGGCCGCGCGGCGTGAGCACCTGGATGAGTGCCCGATCTGTCGTGAACGCCTATTTCAGTTTCGTCAGATGCGATCGGGTTTATCTCGGCTCGGTAGCCGGCAACTAGCACCTGCCCGCAAGCGCCAGATCCGAAATGTGGTGGTCGCCGAAGCCGTCAGCGGCCGAGTTGGTATTCTTCATCCCGGCCTGCGGCGGTGGCTGGAACTTCAGCTTATGCCATACAGCATTGGGCTTGCGGCGTCGGCATTGATCGGGTTCGGCTTTCTGACCATGATGTTCTCCGGTATCTTGCAGAACGACCTGTTGTCGGCAGGGCAGCCCGGCAGCTCTACCGTAATGCTCGCGAGACCATTCGATCCGGATCGGGTGAATAGCAGCGATGAAGTTTCTGCGAACGACCTTGCTCGCAGCAGAATGGCCGTAGCCGGCGAATCGCCCAGCGTCAATCCGCAGGGCGCACTGATCGCACTTACCAAGTCGCTGGTTCGCGGCAAGATGCGGGATGAAGAGGTTGTGATAGTCGCCGACGTCTTTGGCAGCGGATTGGCCCGGATCTCAGAGGTGGTCGAGCCGGCTAATGACCGGCGACTTGTCGAAGACCTCAGAAAAGCCCTTGAGACCGACCCTGCCGATGCTCCGTTCGTCCCGTCCAGCGTCGAAAACCGTCCCGACAGCGTCCGCGTGGTCTTCATGCTGCAGAACGTTAACGTCAGCACACGGCCGCGGACCGGAAGGACGAGGTCATAAGCCTACATCCGATCGATATAAGCCTTCAGGCGTGCAGCCAAGTCGGTATCAACGCTCAATATGAGTTGATACTGTTCCATGGCAGCCGCGCGATTTTTCTTCACTGTTTGAGCGATACCGAGATTGAATCGCGCCCTAAGGAACTTTGGGCTGATCGAAAGGCATCGGGTGTACGCCTCTATCGACTTGTCGGTCTGCCGATCGGCAAAATATGCATTGCCGAGCAGATACCAATTCTCGGACAATTTCGGGCTCATCGCAGTCAGTTTCTCAAGGCCCTTGACAGCCTGAGCATACAGCTTGTTCGCCTCGACCGACCGCCCCTGGTTGACGTTAGCATTGCCAAGATACAGATTGGTCTCGCCGTCATCCGGCTTTAGCCTGAGCGCGGTATTGCACTCCTTGACCGCGAGATCGTACTGCTTCGTCTCGTTATACGCTCGACAGAGGTTTGTGTAGGCGGCTGATTCGGTTGGCAGTATCTGTATGCCGGACTTGGCGGCCTGGATCGCTTCGTTTGGACGGTCGTCAAAGCTATAGTAGCGGCTCAGGTCAGTGTACAGATAGCCATTGGCGGGAAATGCAATAAGTCCCTGTTTGAGGATATTGATCGCGTCGGGAAAACGATTCTCGTCTTGAAAGATCTCCGCCAGAGTTCTATACGTCTGCAAATTGTCCGGTTTCGCATTCGCCGACTTCTGAAATGCCTCGATGGCACACGGCGTATCATTCTGCTTACGACAGGCATCGCCGAGAAGATAATACGCCTCGCCCGGGAAGCGCGTTCCCTTGGCAAGGGCAGATTCTGCTGCCGTTCGCTGATTCCCAAAATCGCCTCGAGCGTTATGGACGCGAGCGATATTGTAATCGACATCGGCGTCCTGCGGTGCGATCCTTGCGGCCCGGCCCAGAATATCAAGTGCCTGCTGGTACGCTTGACGATTGATCTGCACGCCACCGAGATCCTTGAGGATCTGGAGGTCCTTCGGAGCGACCCCGAGTGCCTTCTCAAGTTCCGCCGCGGCCGCATCAAAATTCTTCTGCTCGTTATAGACAAAAGCCCGTATCTTGTAGATCGCGAGGAGCGGACGGAACCCCTTGTTCATCGCGAGCGTGAATTCGTTCAGTGCGGTATCGTATTCTTTCAGATCAACGTGCGCCGAACCTTTGGCGTAGTGAGCATTCGGATTGTTTGGAAGTATCGCGATAACCTCGGCATACTTGTCAGCAGCCTCCCGATAGTTCTTGTCCCGATAGGCCCGGTCGGCCTGGACGGCCAATTGCCGCGCTCGCTCCCTTTCACGCTTGTTCTGTGCAGCAGCAGGCAAACAGATCGCCGCCATTGCGATCAACATCCCAACCAATATTCGTATGTGTCGTGCTTTCATGAGCCTCTATTGCAAAATTATCGTCCTGTCATCACGAGGTTTCGTCTTTGGAGTCGATTTCGGCGCCGCCGGCTGCGTCGTCCGGGCAGGTGGCTGAGTCGTCCTCGATGGCGAATTTGGCGTCGAACGTGTTGACGGCCCCGCAGGCCCGTTTTCTTCCGGCACCTCACTTGCGCTGTTCGAACCGGTACTTGAATTTGATACGTCACTATTCGTATTCTCCGCATTTGTCGGAGGCACGTTGGCGTTCACCACGGGCGACGCGGCCGGGGCCGGCGTCGGAGTCGGCTCCGCCTGGCCAGCCTTGTAGTATCGATCATAGGCGTACCAGCCGCCGCCCGCGGCGACAGCAAGGAGAAGCAGCCCGATCAAGCCGCCGATCAGGAAGCCGGCGGCAGACGATTTGGCCTTCTGCGGCGACGGCGCGGTTCGCTTCGGAGCCGCGGGTGGGCTAACCGTTTGCCCGGCAGCCGCGACCGATGCTTCAGCGAGCGGCTTCGCAGCCGGTGGCGGCTCGGCGGCCGCCTCCTTGGCCACAGGGGCCGCAGGCGCCGGTGCGGGCGTATCCGCAACGGGATCACCTTTCACATCGGATTGCTTCAGCACCTCGGCGACCTCGGCATGATCCATCTGGATCGTGGAATCCATCGTGGTGCCGCCGCGATCCGGTTCCGCATCGACCTGCGTCGGATTCCCGGGTGCCGCCGTAACGATACGGGTCGGGGCCTCGGTGGTATCAATATCCAGGCTCGGCAGCACCTCGGTAACTGCCTGAGTCGGCTGCTTCCCTTGATTAAAGGACTTACGAAGGGCCTTTTGCATCTCGGCGGCCGTCTGATACCTATCGTCCTGCCGGATCGCCATTCCCTTGACGATAACGTCCGAGATCGCCGGAGGGACATCACGATTGATCAGATTGAGCCCCTCGATCGGGTCAGCCCCGCCGCCAAGCATCGCGTCGGCTCGGGCAAGTGCATCGGGCGGCACCGCATTACTCAAAAGCTGGTATAGCGTTGCCGACAAGGAATAGATATCACTTCGGCCATCCGTCCCGGTGCCGCGGACCTGCTCCATTGGAGCAAATCCCGGCGAATATCCAACAATACTGCCGACGCCTGACGAACCGCCCGTGTTAACGCTGTCAAAATCCTTCGACAATCCGAAATCAAGAAGAACAATGTGGTTCTCGTCGGTCAGCTTTAGGTTTTGCGGCTTAATATCGCGGTGAATGATCGGCGGCTCGTGGGAATGCAGATAGTTCAGTGCATCCAAGGCCTGATCGGCCCAAAACATGACCCAATTGAGCGGAAATGGTTTATTTGACGTCTCAAGCCTTTTCCCTAGGTCATCGCCGGAGATGTGCTCCATCACCAGGAACTGATCGCCGCCCTCAGCGAAATGATCGATCACCTTGGGCAGGACCGGATGCCGTAGGCGTCCTAGTATCCGAGCCTCACGCTCAAAGGCCGTCCCCATAGTCTCATCGCCTTTGAAAAACGTCCGCTTTAGCGCAACAGCGCTTCCCAGTCGCTGGTCGATAGCAAGATAGACCTCGCCCATACCGCCTTTCCCGATCAACTGAACGATCAGATAGCGGTTTTGGATCATCGAATTTTGAGCAAGTGGTTTCATGTAGAGGTCATCTGTCTCCCGATTATTTCTTTGCCGTCAGTCGATCGGCCCCGGCAATCGCCGGCATCCCAACGTGCTGGTAACAGCGAACATTACCCTTTACTCGCCGCATACAAGCCGTTCCTTTCTTGGTCTCGGCACCACAATAGTATTGCGGTTCGCTCGTCACAACCGTCGGACGAACCGCTATAGGTGGTGACAACGAGGCTAGCGGCGCTGTATTCTGCACGATGGGCGGCGTCTGTTCTTCCCGCGGCATAGGGCCTGCCGGTCGCAGCGCAGAGTTTGATGGATGCTCAACCAGCGATTGCGGCTTCGTCCCGGACCGCAATGTGGCAACAGTTGTGCCGCTTTTCAAATAGGCTCCGACGCCGATCAAACCGACGAAAATTCCACCGGCCACGATCGCTCGCGGCAGCAGTTCATGTCCCTTAAACTCGATCTCGCAGACGGGGCAAAACCTGCGGCTTGTCAAAATACTCCAATCCGTTCGCTCGATCTTTTCACCGCAATTAGCACAAAAGCTCGGCCGAAAAAGCATGCGCACCCCAAAAGGATAACCGATTGCTAACGATTATAGACCAATTCCGTAGAATAGTTAATACAATAACCCGTCGAGAGATACCAAGTGCAACCTATGCTTCGCACCGCCGCGTCAAACAGGCTACCATCACGGTGTATGTCCCTCAGACAGCTAGCGGCCCGGCTTACGGTAATTTTGATCTTGAGCATCTGCGCCGCAGCGCAGGATGACGACCCGATACGCGTCGACTCTTCGATCGTTCGTCTTAATGTTGGTGTCGTTGACCGGCGGGGCCGTCCGATAATGAACCTGACCCGCTCTGACTTTAAGGTCGTCGAGGACGGTGTCGAACAGCCTATTACGCGCTTTGAGGCGACCGAGTCGCCTTTCAGCGTCGTTCTCATTCTCGATATGAGCGGCTCGACGCTTGGATTTAGGCAGGTGATCAAGCAGTCGGCATCGAGATTCATCGACGCCCTGTCGCCGCGGGACCGAGTCGCCGTGGTGGAATTTTACGACAAGGTCAAGCTCCGCAACGATTTCACGACCAACCGCAGGGTTATTGCCCATTCCATTGATGTATCTGATGGACGCGGAAAGACCCAAATGTTCAAAGCGATCGACTTCGCGCTTGAGAAGCTAGCCGGTGAGAATAGCCGACGCAAGGCCATAGTCGTATTGAGCGATGGCGTTGATACAGCCGTCCGAGACAAGGACCGCGAGCTGCTCGAAAACCTTCCGGATGCGTCGATTTCGACCGAATTGGATCCCGAAAGGAGCGACATACTCCAACGCGTCCTTGACCGGGCCGATCGGCAGGGAGTGACGATCTATCCGCTCGCCCTGCCCACGGGTGACCCCTCCAGGCTGGCCGAGCCTACGCCTCGGCAGACCGCTCTGTATCTGGCCGCCCGCGCCCGATTGCAGATAGTAGCCGACAGAACAGGCGGGCGATTGAACACGATCGAACGCCTCGAAGACATGGGCCGCATATACGCCCTCGTCGCCGCCGACCTTCGAACGCTTTACACGCTCGAATACCAACCTGCAAACGAAAAACGTGACGGAAGGTGGCGCTCTATCAAGATCGCCGTAGCTCTGCCCGACCTGATCACCAGAACACGCCAGGGCTACTTTGCAAAGTAGGGCTCTTACACAAGGTGGCAAACGCACCGAAGGTTGTCCAGATCAGGTCGCGGGTTAGTCTGATCTATTCGTGCATTCGTGGCTAATTGTCTGGCAGGCATTATTAGCCACGAATGTACGAAATTAAGGCACTGAGTCATCTATGAAATTAAGGCGTTAGTCGAGCGCGCGGGTGCTGACATCGGTGGCGATGAGCAGTTGGCGTGAGTTTGAGTTACAAGAGGACGACCCTTTCTTCGTTTGACCTCTTAGGACGTATGACGACTCACAAGCACATTGCGCACGGCTATGGTAATATCCCGATGGAGGTGGGTGATGACGTCGGAGGAAGTTTTGCTCGAGACATTTAAGATCTTGCCGCGAGATCGCAAGCAGGAATTATTGGATTTTGCCGAGTTCCTCAGTCGCAAGAATGGCGAGGGGCACGAACAGGTCGATCACGATCTAACTGTGTTCGACCAGGGCGAGATACAGCATTTGGAAATGGAATTCGAGAACTATGACGAGCTTTACCCTCGCCGATGAGTACGTCACCGATACGATGGCTCTTATCCTGCATTTCGAAGACAGGAGATCGAGCGAGACGGTAAAGACGATCTTTGATTCCGCCGATGAGGGTAAGACGACGATCCATATCCCCGCAATGGTCTTTGCAGAGATCCTTTATCTAACCGAGCGACAGCGAATTTCGCTGAGTATGATCGAGTTGGAGAGCCATCTCAAGGAATTCCCAACGTATCGGGAAGCGGCGATGAGCCTTGAGGTGGTGAAGAATGCCCAGCACATCACCGATGTCCCCGAGCTTCACGACCGCCTCATCGCATCGACCGCAGATCATCTGGGCCTGCAATTGATCACAAATGATCCCAAGCTCGAGGATTCTAGATTCGTTGACACCGTATGGTGAGCGCCGAACCCGGCACAGCGACACTCGTGTGGGCGATCTCATCGGCGAATACTCGACCGTCGTCGCCGGCGTAGAGGACGCAAAGGTCGCGTATCTGACGGCGGACCACCTCGGCAGCCCCCGCATCAACACCGACCGCGACGGCAAGG
>CAZMQR010000044.1:0-12099 GCA_964568325.1 uncultured Chloracidobacterium sp.
CAAGACATATGCTCCCGACGTATTAGGGCCTCGCTTGTCACGCTGAGTGCGTGCGAGACCGGAATGAGCAAAGTTGGTGCGGGCGATGAGCTGCTCGGCCTCGTTCGTGGTTTCCTGTCGGCCGGTGCGGCATCGCTGGTGGTCAGCCTGTGGACGGTCAATGATCGGGCCGCATCAGAGTTGATGAGATCATTCTACTCCGGCGTAACAGCCGGCCTCTCGCCGTCAGCCTCGCTGAGGGCTGCCCAACTCCAACTCATTGCCCGTGGCGAGCATCCATTCCTTTGGTCACCGTTCATCGCGGTCGGCAGGTAAGAGATTCTTCGCCAGCGTGTCTTTTTGATAAAATTGGCAACACTGTGGTCATGGCGGCGATGTATTTCGCCTGAGATCGTAGTGAGGTAGTAATGACCGGCAGTAAGAAATACTTGAATTTCGTTTTCGTCCTCTGGGCAGCGTTATCGCTCACCGGGACCGCCGCAGCATTCGGCCAGTCGGGACGTGGCGAGGATTGCAGTTGCGTCGTCGATCAGGTCATCGTTCAGTTGAATAACGCGGCCGATCTGCCCGCCGTAGCTGCGCAGTATGGACTCAACCCGACGCCGATCTCTCAGGTTGCATCGCCGCCGATATATCTTCTTCAGATCATAAACGGACAGACGCCGACGCAGGTCGTTACGGCGATGACCACGCCGCCTGACGCCCGCATTATCTTTGCCGAGGTCAACCGCAAGTTTTCGCAGGTCGAGCGGCCGGGCCTTGATTGGACACAGGGACGTTCGTGGGCGATCGGCCGTTCGTGGGCCATTGGCGGCAGCGTAAAAGGCTACGGCAAGCAGTGGTTTCCGCACAGGATACGCCTGAATCAGGCCTTTGAGGCGGCCGGCACCCGAGGACTTCGTGTGGATAACGGCCAGCCGATCGTCGTTGCCGTGCTCGATACGGGCATCGACCTGACGCATCCGGCGTTCGATGGACGGCTGGTGCCGGTGGCCGACCGTTGGGACTTTGTCGACGGTGACAATGATCCAAGCGAGGTCGGCGTGATCCATCAGGATCCGTCCTACGGCCACGGCACGCATGTGTCGGGCATAGTTGCTCTGATCGTCCCTGACGCCAAGATAATGCCCATTCGCATACTTGGCCCCGATGGCTCAGGCGAACTCTGGCGGATTACCGCCGGCCTGATCTGGGCCGCTAATCACGGGGCCGATGTCGCCAATCTCAGCATCGGATTTCCGGAAGACGCACGGGTATTGCACGAGCTGCTCGACGGCCTCGATGGCTTGCCAAATCCGACAACATTCCCGATCGGGACACGCCGCTTGGCCGTTTCCGTGGCATCGGGCAACGGCGGCGATACTACTGAGGTATTTCCGGCCGCCGAACAGCGTGACGGCATGCTCTCGGTAGCGGCGACGACTCGATACGATAACCTGGCGATCTTTTCATCATACAGCCGCGACTGGGTTGATGTAATGGCTCCCGGTGAAGAGATCGTAAGTGCCCTGCCCGGCGGACGATACGGAATGTGGTCAGGCACGTCAATGGCCGCGCCGATGGTCGCCGGCATTACTGCTTTGGTCAAGGCGAGATATCCGACGACATTTCCAACGCCGCACGACCTGCTCGACCACGTAAAAGAGACAGCGGTTCGTCGGTCGGACGTCACGATCCCGCCTTGGGGCGAGGTCCGCGTTAAGCGAGTCGATGCGTTGTGCGCCGTTACCAACAATTTCAATTGCCCGATCCCTTCGCAGTAGTCCGGCTCCGGTCCGTCACGGACAGTCGTCAATCCTAAGGTGGACCGCAGCCAGATAAGGGCCACGCCTCAAAAGCGTGGCCTCTTTCTATTTTTTTTCGAGCTACTGTCTTTTTCACTGGCCGCCGGCCACTGTGTTTCTGACGACACCCCAAGCTAGGGGTAATTTACAGAACTTAGGCAGGTAGAAAATGAAAAGAACAGTCAAAAAGAATAGTTATTATGCAAGGGCCGCGATGATCGTGGCATTGCTCGCAGCGTGGGTGTCGGTCCCGTTCGTAATGAACAGCGTAAAGGCCGATGGCACGCCCGTTATTTTGGTCCACAGCGCGACCCTGACATCGCCGAGCGGCAGCCCGAACCCGCACGGCGAAGCCGAGTGGCAGCTATATCAGAGCGGTAATCGCGAGATCGAGGTCGAGGCCGAGGATCTCAGCCTGACGCAGGGCACCGTTCTCACGGCATTCGTCGATGGCAATGCGATAGGCAATATGGCCGTCGATGACCGTCAGAAGGCAAAGCTCAAGCTCCGCACGGAAGACGGCCAGGCCGTGCCCGTGGTAAACAATGGCTCGACCGTTGAGGTTCGCAACGGATCGGCGGTCGTGGTAAACGGCGTCTTTGGAAACGTCGGCCCGACGCCGACCGGTACACCGACAAGCAGCCCGAGCCCGTCACCGTCAGGCACTCCGAACGGCACGCCGAGCCCGTCACCTTCGGGAACACCAAATGGCACGCCGAGCCCGTCACCGTCGGGCACTCCGAACGGCACGCCGAGCCCGAGCCCCAGCCCGAGCGGCAGCCCGAATCCTTCGCCCTCGCCGAATGGCGGCAACCTCTTTGCCGGCCTGAGCGGCCCGACGCTGAATGGCGTGGTCCCGACTGGTTTCGGCGAGTTTGAGGTCCACAGCAGCCGAGTCGAACTCGAGGTCCGCGTCGATCGCATCAATCTGCCGGCCGGAACCGTGCTCGGCGTGGATGTTGACGGAACGCTCGCGGGCAACATGACCCTCGAAAGTGACGGAGAAGCTCGTTTACGGCTTCGCAGCGATAATGGCCAGACTGTTCCAAACGTCGTCACCGGTTCGACACTAGCGGTTCGCAACGGCGGAGCGACGATCCTAACAGGGACCTTTATGGGCTTTACCGCAACGCCTTCACCTTCACCGTCTGCTTCGCCCTCGCCTTCGGCAACACCGACAGGCACGCCCGGCGGCACGCCGAGCCCGAGCCCGAGCGCAAGCCCGAGCCCGTCGATGGGCCGGTTCTTTGAATCGCACCTGAATGGCAACGGCATGACGCCGCCCGTCACGACGGCCGCAAACGGCGAACTCAAGGTACAGATCAGTGTCGATGAGACGCAGGCGACCGTATTCGGTGAGTTTCACAATCTGTCGAGCAATCAGACCGGTGCACGCATCGAGACAGCGATCGGCTCGACGATCACGATCCGTGATCTCGGCGTGGCCGGCGGACTGAATGGCAACTTTGCCTCCGTCACGTTCGCGGTTACACCGGTCCAGGTCCAGATGCTCAGGGCAGGACTGTGGACGGCGGTGATCACGAGCCTGAACAACCCGAACGGCGAGATCCGAGGGCTCTTCCGACAGCAGTCGAGCGAAAGCGACTTTAATGGCGATGGCAACCACGATCTGGCGGTGTTCCGTCCGTCCACAGGTTCGTGGTATGTCCAGAATCCGTCGGGCTTCATGGCCCTCGAGTTCGGCAGTGCCAACGACCGTATCGTCTCCGGTGACTATGACGGCGACGGCAAGACCGACGCCGCGATGTATCGCGATGTCGCGGGCCAGGGCGTTTGGGAGATCAAACGCAGTTCCGACGGCGGCCTTACGACGACGCAGTTCGGCCTTGCGAGCGATACGCCGGTCAGAGGTGATTTTGACGGCGACGGCCGCCTTGATCTCGCGGTATTTCGTGCCTCGACCGGCATGTGGTATATCCGCAAGAGCAACGGCACAGGCCATATCGTTACGCAGTTTGGCAACTCCGCAGACAAGCCGATGGTCTCGGACATGGACGGCGACGGCCGCGATGATATAGCGGTGTTCCGTGCCGCCGAGGGCAACTGGTACTGGCTCCGCAGTTCTGATGGCCAGTTTGCGGCCCGTCAGTGGGGACAGTCCGGTGACATGCCTGTCGCAGGTGACTTTGACGGCGACGCAAAGACGGATATCACCGTCTTCCGCCCATCGAACGGCATCTGGTACACGTGGCTTAGCTCAACGGACAATTATCGTGCGACCTATTTTGGGTTGGCGACGGACATTCCGGTTGCCGGGAATTACGACGGTGACGGCGTGACCGACATAGCGGTATTCCGGCCTTCAGATGGCAACTGGTACATTCTCAGGAGTGCTGACAACAGCTTTCAGATGTTCCAGTTCGGTCTGAATGGCGATATTCCTCTGATCGCTCGGTAAGAACAAAAACCGGCGGCCCCGACACATCGGGGCCGTCGTTCTTGACAACCAGAGATGGCCTGCCGCCATCGAATGTCATGCATCGGGTATGCCACTAGCCACGTCGCTATGATGAATCAGTCCGATGCTCTTATCCCCGGTTGAACCACCCTCCGTTCGGCCGGGGATCTTTATTGCCTGATCAGGCCGATGAGCCGCCCGATCTGCTCGGAATGCCGCCGCTCATGAAGCCCCGCCATGACCAGCCATTCACCGGCGTTAAGTTCGCCAAAGAACGGATGCGGAAAGGTGTGGCCCGCGAGGTCGAATCGCTCAAGATCGTCTCGCATAGCGTTGAGAGCAACTCCGGTTTCCTCGATCTTCCTGAGCGATTCGGCGATCGGCACCTTGCCGGTCGGCTGAACGCGGTCGGGAGCTTCGACGCGAGTAACGGCGATCTCGGCCGCACGCTCGCCAAACTGGGGGCCGAGGGCAAAGCTGCCGTCCGACGGTTTACCATCCGCTTTTGCGGCATCCAGCAGGCGTTCGCAGATCCGGGCCGTGCCAAACTCGACCATCCACACGTGCTCGACGATGTGCTGGATCGACCATTTCTGCCCATCCGGAATGGCCTTGCCTTCTTCGTCCGTAACCTCGCCAAGTGTGTCGAGCAGCCGGCTGCGGATCGTGCTGTTGGCCGAATAGATATCGGCGATAGATGTGTATCTCATACTATTTCACGGCCTGCGGCGGTTGCTGGCTCAGAATGAGGCGGTGCCACCGCGCAAAGCCGAGCGACGTATCGGGTTCGCCAATTTTCTGAAGGGTTAGCGTCGTCTTGAAGTAGAGGATGTTCTCAGCGTTCCACGCCATCTCGGAGATCGGGCCGAGCGAGCGAAGTTCGCGGATGTCGGGCAGCGTTGTCAGTGGCTCTTCCTGGCCATTCGACGGCTGGCCTGTTGAGCCGCGATCATATGCGTGCGATGACAAGAGCAGCGGCAGCCGCAGTGGGATCGCAGCCTGTGTCGGGCTGGTGCCGGTCGCGTCGTAGATCCGGATCTGAGCGTCGAACGTGGCCGGAAGCTTTACGTCGGGCGGATTGACGGAGCGTGAGAATGCAGCGGCTACCTTCTTCGAATCCGGCGACCATACGGGTTTGACGGCGGTGCCGGCATCATCGAGCCGGCGTTCGCGGGTGTTCTTATCAACGATCCTCAGCCTGCCCACGGACGGCCGGACGGTCATAGGCGGTGGGGCTGTTTCCGTTTTTGGCTTGGGTGTCGGCGTAGCCTGAGCGGGGCGCGTCTCGAATGCCTGATACTCGCGTGCCGTCGTCGCAAGTGCAGCGAGCATCGTGCTGTCGGGTGACCATGCAAAGTAGAAGTACTTAAGGCCGTCATTCGTGGTCAGCGCCTTCAGCCCATTACCGTCAGCTCCGCAAAGATATATCTGCTCTGTCGCGAACGTGAGCACGCTCGATGCTGCCGGCGGCGGCGAAGGCGAAGGCGAAGGCGACGGTTCGGATACGGCCTCGGGCGCGGTATTGCCCAGCACTTCAGACTCAGGGATGGCGGCCGCGGCCGGGACTGTGCCGCGTTCACCTGTGTCGGACGTCTCCGGCAGGAGCGTTCGTGTCCTTGCGGCGAATGCAACGGCCGACGAGTCAGGCGACCAAACGATCGCCTCGGGCCATGCCACTGACATAGTATCCGGCGTTATCGGCTTCAGGACTTTGCCGTCCGGCAGATACATATCGAGGCGATACTCATCTGCCGGATCCGACAGACGATGATAGATCGCCAGGACTGACTTCTCATCGGGTGCTGTCAACGTGCGGTCGAGGATCTCAGCCGGACGTCGCCCGTCAAAATCGGCCTGCACGGCCGCATTCCGCACAGATGCGGCGTTCTGGCCGGCATCGATGCTCGGCGCAGGCACGTCGGCCTCGTACTTGTAATTCAACCGGACTGACGGCACGTCGGCGAGAGTTGAACTCACGTTGTTCTCGTTCGGACGTGGGCCATTCGGACAACCTGTCAGGAACAGCACAAATAGGATGGTGGCCGCGATCGGCGGGCGAAAGACGTGCATACGGTGGCGGATCGACACCACGGGCCGTTTTCTCTGTGCCGACCCGAGATGATATCGTAACTAGTCAGCTATCTTACTATATCCGGGCATCCTAAGCCGACAATGCCCCACCAAACACTACAAGATGCAGTCTGCAGAGAACCAGGAACCGGTCAAGGACAAATTCTTCACCGGCCCGCTTATCCTGATCTTTACGACGATCTTTATCGATCTGATCGGTTTTGGGATGGTCATCCCGATCCTGCCGTTCTACTCGCAGGCGGAGCCGTTCGGGGCGTCACCGTTTGTGATCGGGCTCTTGGTGGCGATCTATTCGTGGATGCAGTTCTTCTTTACGCCGGTGCTTGGCGTGCTGTCTGACAAGTACGGCCGCCGGCCGGTTCTCTTTGTGAGCCTGCTCGGCTCGGCGCTGGGCTATTTCGTTATCGGATTTGCACATTCGCTGTTCCTCGTCTTTGTGGGCCGCATCATCAGCGGTATCACGGGCGGCAGTATCTCTACGGCCCAGGCGTATATCGCGGACGTTACGACGAAAGAGAACCGGGCGCGCGGCATGGGGCTATTTGGGGCGGCATTTGGCCTCGGATTCATCCTCGGCCCGGCCCTTGCCGGGATCCTGAGCAAATACGGCATACAGGTGCCGTTTTACTTTGCGGCGGCGCTGTCCCTGCTGAATGCGGTGGCCGTATATTTCATCCTTCCCGAATCTCTCAAGCCGGAGCACAGGTCGGCCGGGACGCCGCATCAGGGCCGCATCGCCGGAGCACTCGAAACGCTGCGTGAACCGCATTTTCGCATGGTCGCCGTCACCTATTTCATTCTCATCACGGCGTTCTCGATCATGACCTACGCATTCGTGCTGTTCACCGAGTTCATCTTTGGCTACAACGCCGAGCAGAACGGTTATCTGTTTGCCTACGTCGGTGCCATCGCGATCATTATGCAGGGGGTGGTCTTCGGTGTTGCGGCACGCCGATTTGGCGAGGGACGCCTCGCGGCCTTTGGCTGTCTTGTGCTGACGGCCAGTCTCTTTGCCATGCCTTACACATCGCCCGGAAACGGCGGCCTCCTGGGCCTACTTGCGGTTTCGACATTTCTGTCGTTCGGGAATGCGTTTGCGACGCCAGCCCTCAACAGCCTCGCATCCAAGAACGCCGCGGTCCACCAGCAAGGCCGCGCCATGGGCGTGATGCAGTCCGGTGCCAGCCTGGCCAGGGCCCTTGGCCCGACGATAGGCGGGATACTCCTCAATAATTCCGTAAATAAGGTTGACCGTTTTACGGTGTTCAGAACGTACTGGACGGCCGCTGCCATAATGTTCACGGCGTTTCTTGCTGCGATCTGGTTCGTGCGGACGGCGAAGAGGGAACGCCGCGACGAAACGTCTTAGCTTACGGCAAACTGGCGGCCGGCCAACGGCATTCTCGAAAATACGAGTCGGAAAGTCGTGCCCTCGCCCTCGCGGCTGATGGCCTCGATCGAGCCGTTGTGCTCCTGGACAATGCCGTAGGTCACGGCGAGGCCGAGCCCCGTGCCGCTTCCGACCTCTTTGGTCGTAAAGAATGGGTCAAAGACCTTGGTCAGGTTCTCAGCCGCAATGCCCTCGCCGGTGTCTGTGACCTCAACCACAAGATCGTCTCTCTCGTCGAGCTTCGTGCGCAGCGTGATCGTTCCGCCACGGGCCATTGCGTCACGGGCGTTGATGATGAGGTTTGTAAATACCTGCTGCAGTTTTCCCGCACTGCCGTTGATAAAGTGAGGCTCGGCGGTGAAGTCCTTAATGATCTCGATGTTGGATTTGCGAAGCTGAGGCTCCAGCAGTTGGAGCGTGTCATTGAGCAGCTTTTCGATCTCGAGCTCGGCAAACTCCTCCGAATTGCCGGTACGTGAGAAATTGAGCAGATTGCCGACGATGTTTGATGCGCGATCTGTCTGCCGCTGCATCTTCTGAAGCAAGGCGTGCTTGGGGTCGGTCTCAGGGATCATGCCGAGCAGCATCTGTGTGTAGCTTGATACGCCCGTCAGCGGCGTGTTTACCTCGTGGGCAACGCCGGCGGCAAGCAGGCCTATGCTCGAGAGCTTTTCGCTTTGCTGAAGCGTCTCTTCGAGTTTGACCCTTGAGCTGACATTCTCGAGCACGATGATCGCCCCGGTCTGCTGATTTGAGACCGAACGCAGCGGCGCGACGGCGACGTTCAGGATGAGTGGCCGCCCCGCCTTGTCTGCGGTATGCATCTTGTAGGCATTGCGGATCTCGGTGAGGTGCCATCTGGATTTGCCCAGTATGCTCTCGATATTCAGTGCGAAGTCCGCATCGAATACCTCATTGACCGGCCGTCCCACCGCCTCGTCACGCATGAGGCCCATCATCTCCTCGAATGTCGAATTACACCGCGTGATCTGCCCGTTCTCATCCACAGCAAGCAGCCCGACATTTACCGATTCGACTATCGATTCATTGAACTCTTTTAGCAGGGCCAATTCTTCCGTATGTTCTCGCTGCTGACCGTAGAGCCTGCTGTTCTCGATCGCGACGGCGATATAGCCCGAGATCGTGCGCAGTATCTCGAGATCCTCGCTCGACAGCAATGAGCCATCGCGGGCACGCCCGAGGCCGATCACGGCGACCATCTTGCCGCCCACTACGCATGGAACGAAGTAATGCAGTTCCTGACGAATGACCGCTTTGCCGTTGCCGTTCTTCCCGTTACCGTCACCGTTCGCAGCATCGGCGTCAGGGCGATCAAACTCATCGGCGCGAACAACGCCTGTCGCCGCCGATTTCTGCCTGACCATCGTGCGAAAATCGGCAGGGATGCGAAATTCCTCGCTGAGGCCCGCCGAGCGTGAGAGTCGGTAGTGTTCGGGCGCCGACTCATCTTCGATAAAGACGGCCGCCTTCTCGACATCCAGCACCTGCCGGAGCCGTTCGATCAGGCCGTCAAGCAGCGGGTCAAGCGCCGTCGTCGCGGAGAGTGTCTTCCCAAAGTCAAGCAGGCCCTGCCTAAGGTCGTATCGTTCACCGTAAAAGAATCGGTCGGCGCGTTCCTGCAAAAATTTCTTGAGCGGCTCGCTGAGCATCACGATCACGCCCATCGCAACGATCGCGATAACGGCTCGCAGGGTGATCTCGGTCGTCGACAAGTTGTTGCCGACAGCGAAGAATACCAGCCCCAATGCCACGGCGCCGATCATCATCGCTATCGCAAGCGTTGTCAGCGCATACACCAAGGCCCGGCGGACGACCACGTCAACATCCATCAGCCGGTACCGCACGACCGAGTGGCCGAAGCTAAGCGGGATCAATGCCAGCGGCAGCGTGGTGATCGCTGTGCTGAAGTTGTCGTTAGGTATCGAGATCGCCAGCCGTTCGACGAGCTGCATCGTCGCGATCGGTGCGATGGCCGCGATAGTGCCCCACATCGCCCATTTGAGACGCTGGCGCACGACCGGCTGGCGGCTCTTAAAGACGCGCCATACCAAAATGCCTGCACCTATCGAGACCCCAACGACGAAATGATAGAAATTGAACCGGAAAAGCCAGCCGAACAGGTCGTACCGGTCGCTCAGCCTGGCCAGAAACTCACTAAGGCCCGCTGCGGGAAAGATCTGCGGAAAGATCGAAACAAAGACCAGCACGGCTGAAAAGGCCGCAGCCGGTATGTAGAGAACAAGGGTTTTCCAGCGTTCGCTAGAGAAAACGGCACTCCTTACCGGATAACGAATACAGAAATGCAGAAACAGCGGGACGAACAGGGCCAGCGCCATGTTGTCCAGCAGGTCGATCGCGAGGTCAAAATCCCTGCCGAGGCCGATCGATCGGTAGGCGTGAAATACGAACGCCGTCAAACACACCGTCGCAAAATGCAATATGAAAGGCGACCGGCTGCCCTGCTTAAACAACACAAAGATGCCGACGGAAAGCCAGACCACGCCAACGATCGCCAGGAAAACTATCGATGGCGTCCAACGCGGGACCGAGTCGATGTGCCGCAGATCGGCAAAATAGTAGTTATTGGCGAAGGAATAGCTTGGCCGTTGATAGTAGTAAGTGAGATCGCCGTCAACGCCCGCGGCGTCAAGGTAGATCTGAACGTCAGCCGGCGAGGTGACCTCCTCGGTTCGTTCTCCGTCGAGGCCGATACCGATCAGCCGGTCTCCGACAGCGATGCCCGCCCTTGAGCCGGCGAATCCGGCCAACACCTTGTCCGCATAGATGCCGTCGGCGTGCTGCGTCCACCGGACGCCATCGGTCGGCGGCAGGTTCTGGAATGCTCTCTGCGAGAAGTTTAGTGCCCCGGCCGTGACGAGCAGAACTGCCGCAAGCAGCCAGACCAGGCTCCAACTTGTCAGCATCTTCTCTTTCATGACATCGAGGCGTACTTCACCGGTTGAGTTTATGACGCAAAATGCGTTCCAGTGAACTGGGCGTTACGGCCGACAGAAAATGCCCATTTTCGGGCACAATTCCGCAGCAGGGCTTCAGCGCGCCGTTGCTCAATATACGTTCTATACGACAATTTGCTTAGAATCCGAGAATTTGGACGCCCGGAGGAGCTAGAATCTGACCTGAATTCCACCGCGCACCATCCGACGCTGGCCGTTAAGCCGCAGCGAACTCTCTTCACCCGTGACGCCGGACTGGATGTCAAACAAGTTTCGGGCATCGACCATAGCCTCCGCACGGAAGGGCAGGCCAAAGGTCGGCAGCGACTGCGTAACATACACGCTCAGGCCCGGATCAAAGACGGCAAGCCGCCCCTTGAAAGGATCGATCGCGAACACGGTCGCTTGAGGCGAAAGCCGGTAAACGGTTCTCACGTTCGTTCCGTTGCCGAGATCAGCGGATAGCTGGCCGTAAAGCGACTGGAAAAAATCGTTCTCGAAGATGCCGGCCGGATCGGTGGCCGTCGATTCTGAAAGTCTCTGGCCCTGGCCTGCCGAGTAGCCCGCCGCCGCCGAAAGGAACGTTCCGATGCGGCGCGAATAAACGATCCGGAGGCCGCGGGCATTGCCTTGCTGGTTGGCAACAAGGTCATTGTGCAGCACGTCGCCAAGGTCATCGCGGTCCAGACTTACGAGGCCGACGCCTCGCGAGAATATCGTGTCAAAGAAAACATTTGCCTCGACGCTCGACCGGCCGTCGATCACGCGTTCAATACCAAATTCGAGCCGCCGCGACTTATTGATCTGAGGTTTGTTACTGACCAGGAACAGGTCCTCGACCGCGACCGGTTCGGCAAACGCAATTGACTGGCCCTCGAGTTCGATCGCATCTGACCATGAACGCTGTTCAGTCTGCGGTACGAACGCCGAACGCAGGCGAGTTCGCGAATTCAGGTCGACCTGCAGGCCCAGCCTCGGAGCGACCATCGCGTCGCTGCCGGCGCCGAGAAAGCGGGCGTAATCAAAGCCCAGAACAAGAACGACACCATCGCGGACCTTCCATTCGTCCACCGCCTGAAATGAGAACTGCCCAAGCGCCTTGTCTTCACCCGCTGATGCCAGTACGCCAAGACGGCTGACGGCTGAATTAAGCCTGATCGTGTGCCCGTCAAACTGGTCGAGCTTGACAAAGGTCTCGAGCCTCGCCGGTGCTGAATTTCCCTTACCAAACTGGCCGGCGACAACGATATCTGTCTTGCGGTCGAGCGGAAGCTCGGTCGCAAAGTTTACGCTGGCATAATTGCCTTTTGCTCCGGTGGCGGCATAAGTGCCGATGACGGTTTGGCCCTTTCTTCGCCCTTCGGGGACGTCGGTATCTACAGGATCGGCTTCGTCGGCCGGAAGCGGCTGCCCCTCACGATTCTGATAGATCGATCGTTG
>CAZMQR010000045.1:0-12076 GCA_964568325.1 uncultured Chloracidobacterium sp.
CGGTGAGCTTGTCGAGCTCTTTGAGCAAACCGCCGGAAGCTTTCTCACCCTTAAATACGGCTACTGCCAAGGCCTCAGTGGCCGCCTCGGTAAAGTTACCGGTAATCCCAACGAATTTCATCCGCACCTCGTTAAATACTAGATTTTACTGAAAGATAACGCTCTATCTTACCGTTAACGCATCGCGCGTTTCAACTCAGCCTCGGTCTCTTTTTTGATGGTCTTGCGCATCTCGGTCTCGCGCTTGTCATAAAGTTTCTTGCCCTTTGCGACGCCGATCTCGAATTTTATCCGCCCATTCTTCCAATAGATCCGCGTGACAACGAGCGTCATGCCTTTCTGCATCGTTTCCTTTATGAGTTTGTCGATCTCCCGGCGATGGAGCAGCAGCTTGCGCTCGCGCAGCACGTCGTGGTTATTGATGTTGCCGTGCGAGTAGTGCGAAATGTGAGAGCCCACGAGCCAGACCTCGCCGTTCTTGATCTGAACGAACGACTCCTTTAGCTGGATGCGGCCCGCCATTATGCTCTTGACCTCGGTCCCGACAAGCGCGATCCCGGCCTCGTATTTATCGAGGACGTGAAATTCGTGAAACGCCTGGCGGTTGGTCAGAATCTCTTTCTCGGCGGACATAAACCAAGAATTATCGCACACCGCATTGCAGAAGCCCGCACTTAGTAAGGGCGTAACACTCAACTCTACCTGTTAAGCCCTTGCTAACGCGAGGGCTCTTGCATTAACCTATTACGGACGCTGGGAGATCGTCTAATGGTAGGACTGCAGTCTCTGGATCTGCCTATCGGGGTTCGAATCCCTGTCTCCCAGCCAATTTCTTAGTGGACAATTGATACGTGACAATGGACAATTTCGTCCATTATCCATTGTCAATTGTCCATTTTCAGTTGCTATGGACTGGCACGAAAGCGAAATTCGCGTTAGATACGCTGAGACCGATGCTATGGGCATCGTGCATCACGGCAATTATCTGACGTGGTTCGAGGTCGGCCGCAGCGAGTTTTGTCGCTCACGCGGGTTCTCGTACAAGCAGATGGAGGACGAGGACGGAGCCCTGATGATCGTTGCCGAGACCTATATTCGCTATAAGGCACCGGCATTTTACGAGGACGTGCTGACCGTCCGCACAAAGATCGGGGATGTCCGTAGCCGCAGCATCGCCTTTGTGTATCAGGTTTATCGAGCAAGCGACGACACGCTCATCGCCGAGGCCGAAACGCTCCACGTCTTTACCGACCGCGACCGCAAGGTCCGCACGCTGCCCGACATCTATCGAAGTCTCCTAAACGACGACCCGCACACGACCTTTCCGCCAAATCAAGCCCCGCACTAATTCCAGATTCAACATTCCAGATTCAAGATTCCGGTCTGAAATTTGGAATCTGGAATCTGGAATCTTAAACTAGAGCTATGCCCGGAGCCGGACGTGCCGAGATCTATTTCATTGCCGCGATGATGATCCTGATCGTGATCCTGTGCGTCGCGGCCGTCTATATCTTCGTCAAGACATATCGCAAGGAGATGCGTGAGAAGGCAGAGCGCGAGGCGGAAAAGGCGGCCGCGCGCAGGGAACATTAGGCGATTATCTCTTGACAGAGCGTTGCATATGTGCTACGATTGCTGTCTGTGATCGGGCTCGAAAACAACGCGTTGAAATTTTTTTTTCAAAATACGTGGGACACGCCACATTTGTGCTCGTAAGGCGTTTGTATCCAGGTATTTAAGGTGTCCCGCTCGGGTGCGGGACACCTACGGGACAAGCCCTGCGAATTTTTTTCAAAATTGATGGGACAGAGGCCTTTTTGTGTTCGTAACTTACTTGGAATAAATGAGTTAGGGTGTCCCGCCGGGGAGCGGGACAGCAGCGGGACAAGGCGGCAGGAATATGACAGTGCATCCTAACATTCTACGACCCGACACCGCGGCGTTGATCGTCATCGACGTCCAGGAGGCGTTTCGGCATGTGGTGCCTGAATTCGAGGCCGTCGCTGTTAAGGTTTCGACCGCTGTTCGCGGTTTCCTGGCCCTTGGATTGCCGGTTCTGGTGACCGAGCAATACCCAAAAGGCCTCGGCCACACCGCCGAAGAGATTCGCCTCGTCCTGCCGGACGATGCTGAGATATTCGAGAAAACAGCCTTTAGCTCGTGCGGCGCGGACGCCTTTGTTGCTCGGCTGAACGAACTCGGCACACAGCAGGCCGTCCTATGCGGCCTCGAAACGCATATTTGCGTCAACCAAACGGCACACGACCTGTTGGATCGAGGCCTTCAGGTTCACCTGCTTACCGACGCCGTATGCTCGCGATTCGAAGAGAACAAAGCCGCCGGCCTCGAAAAGATGCGCGTTGGAGGCGTGATACCATCATCCGTCGAAATGGCCCTCTTCGAACTGATGAGCGACGCTAAACACGAGAAATTCAAGGAAATACAGGCGCTGATCAAATGACGGTGTAAGGCCGCAGATGACGCAGATAAAATGATAGGAAACCGATAGGCACGAGGAGCTATTTTCATATCTATTTCTTTATCCGCGTCATCGGTGTCATCTGCGGCAAAATAACATGGACCTACTGTCAACACTAAACCCACAACAATCCGAGGCCGTGCAGGCGACGGACGGGCCGCTGCTTATTCTCGCGGGTGCGGGTTCGGGCAAGACGCGCGTCATTACGGTGCGCATCGCGTATCTTATTGCGGAAAAAGGAATTGCGCCGCACAACATCCTGGCCGTGACCTTTACGAACAAGGCTGCCGGCGAGATGCGCGAGCGTGTCGAAAGCCTGCTCCGCGGGCAAAAACTGCCTTCGGCACCGCTGATCTCGACATTTCACAGCCTTTGCGTGCGCATTCTCAGGGCCGACATTGAGAAACTTGAAGAAGGCTACAAACGCTCGTTCACGATCTACGACACCGACGATTCGACCAAGGTCATCAAGGCTTGTATAAAGGACCTCGGGCTCGACGACAAACAGACGCAGCCGCGCAACGTCCGAAACGCCATCTCGGCCGCCAAGAACCGAGGCGAGGACCACGAGATGTTCGCCAGCAAGATCGAATACGGCGACGAGAAAAAGGCGACGATCGCAAAGATCTTTCGGATGTACGATGAGCGGCTGCTGACGGCGAATGCCCTCGATTTTGACGACCTGCTCATCAAGGCCGTCCGGCTGCTGCGCACATCGCCCGATACGCGCGAGAAATACAACGATCGCTTCAAATACATCCTCGTTGACGAATATCAGGACACGAACGCGCTGCAATTTGCCCTTATCAGCTACCTGACCGAGAAACAGCAGAACATCTGCGTGGTCGGCGATGATGCGCAGAGCATTTACGGCTTTCGCCAGGCGGACATTCGAAACATCCTCGAATTCGAGAGCCATTATCCGACCGCGAAGGTCGTTCTGCTTGAGCAGAATTACCGCTCGACACAGACGATCCTCGACGCGGCGGACGCGATCATCGCGAACAACGTCAACCAAAAGAAAAAGAAGCTCTGGACGGCCAACGCCGGCGGCGAACGCATCTCGTATTACCAGGCCTACGATGGCGACACCGAGGCGAGATTTGTGGCGTCAAAGATAGAAGAACACCAGCGTCGCAGCCTCTCGGATCGCATTGCCGTGCTGTATCGGACAAACGCGCAGTCGCGGCAGTTTGAGGAAGCTCTCAGGCGAATGCGCATCGAGTACAACATCGTCGGCGGCTTTTCGTTCTACGAGCGGGCCGAGGTCAAGGACGTGATCGCCTATCTCAAGCTGGCGATGAATCCGTTTGACGACATCGCCCTGCTGCGCGTCGTCAATACGCCGGCGCGCGGCATCGGCAAGACGAGCATCGAGGCCCTGCCGGCGGCGGCAAAAGCGAACGGCGCTTCGTTGTGGATGACCATCCGAGGCATCACGGACAAAGAGTTTCCGCTCGACGTAGCGATGACGCCGAGGGCGAAGCAGGCGTTTGGCGGATTCAAGGATGTGATCGAGATCCTGATCAGAAAAGCTGCGAATGAGACGGGCGACGCCAGCGTGTCCGATATTGTCATCGCCGCGATCGAGGACACGGGCTATGCCAACTCGCTTCGGGCCGAGAACACGGACGAGGCTGCCGCGCGGCTTGAGAACCTCGAGGAACTCGTGAACGCCGCCGTCGATTACGACAAACAGAGCGAGAACGGACTGCGCGATTTCATCGACCACGCGGCGTTAACATCAGATACTGACCGTTACGATTCGAGCGCGGGCGTCACGCTGATGACGGCGCACATGGCGAAGGGCCTCGAGTTTCCGATAGTGTTCCTGGTCGGGCTCGAGGACGGCGTCTTTCCGCATTCGCGTTCGCTAAGTGAGGAAAAGGACCTCGAAGAAGAGCGCCGCCTTGCCTATGTCGCCATCACGCGGGCCGAGAAAATGCTCTACGTTACGCACGCGATGCACCGAAGGACATACGGCGTCGAGTTTGCGTCCGAGCCGTCGCAGTTCCTCAATGAATTGCCGCTCGAGTTGATCGACGATCTTTCGCCCGGGGCATCGTGGCTCTCCTACGCCCGCAGCGCGAGTACGCTCCAGGCCAAAGCCGCCGCAAGCGCGCTTCGCGGCGAAGCCGATCCGCCAAAGGCGCGCAATGTCTATACCGGCAAGACCTACGACAGCGCCGACGCGGTCAACGAATTTTTCAAGAACAAAGGCAGGGCAGAACCCCCTGCGTCAGCAGGGGGCGTCCAACGTTCGTATCCAGCGGCACCGAGAGAAACGCCGCTTGACCGCCTAAGAGCTGCCGGCTCACAAGGCCGCCCGACGCAAAAGGTCGCCATGCCGCCGAATTCGCTCGTCCCGGGCACATACGTCCGCCACGATAAATACGGCCGCGGCCTGATATTACGCCGCGAAGGTTCGGGCGACAACGTAAAGCTCACCGTGAGCTTCCCCGGAGTCGGCCAAAAGAAGCTGATCGAGAAATTCGCAAACCTTGAGAAAGACTGAACGCCAAGCGAGGAAAAGCCGTATTGCTGATGACCGGAGAACTGCTTATGAAAAACAAGATCGCCATTATCGCCGCGCTCGCCGTCCTCGTTGTTACCGCTCTCGGCTGCGGCCTGCTTGGCTCGTCCGATAAGTCAAAGGGCAACACGGCCTCGAACAAGAGCCTGTCCGACAAAGCTCTCGACACCGCCGTCAGCGAAGAAAAGATCGGCATTCCCGAATGCGACGAAGTGATGGACCTGCTCGGGTCGTATGCTGACAATCCCGACGACGGCTATGTCGTAAAGGCTGGTAAACGCTTGTTCGTCAATAAGATACGCGAGACGATCAAGAAGAGCATCGAGGACAACAAAGGCGACAAGGCCACGATCGCGAAGAACTGCCGCGACGCCAAGGTCGAACTCGAAAAGGCCAAGGCCGAGTACGACAAGAGCGGGAAGTAGCGATCTCTCTCCGTTCTCTGCGTGGTTTCCTCCGCGTCCTCTGCGTGGAGTCCGACGTTTGTAAGATTCCACGCAGAGGACGCAGAGCAGTTTCGCAGAGAACGCTGAGGTTTTCGTAAATTATTGCTGCTCGCTATCCAGCTTTCGGACGTATTCGCTGCTCGGATAGCGCGACTTGAGCACTTTGGTGAGTTGGTCGCGAAGCTCCTCGTTATTGCCGCAGCCGTATTTGGTCCAGCCGTTGGCCTCGATCGTGATAAAGAGTGCCTCCGGGACGCGACGGTCGGCGGGATAGGCACGGGCCCAGGTCAGGACCTTTTCGCCGAGATATTTGGGAGCATCACCGATCTCGCGAAGCCGCGTTCGCTCGGCCTGGGCAACCTTTGACTGGGCCGCCGTCAGAAAGGCCGGCTTCGGCGGCAGGGGCGCGGCGACGGACGTATTCGTGCTGTCGTCGTAAACCGTGTCATACGGTTCGCACCACCAGTCGTTTGCCGACCACTGCTCCTGCTCGTTGTCGGTCTTGCCCATGCCGTCCTCGATAAATGGGCTCATTATCGGGTTTTTGAGGACAAAATACAGGGCTGCGTAGTCGCGCGCTGCCTGTGTCTTTGCGGCGTTGATCATGTCGAGTTCGGCGGCGAACTCAGGATGATATTTGACAAGCTCGGGCGTGACATTCAGCATCGTCGCCATGTCGTCCACTAAGAATGCACGCATCCAGATAGCTACGAAAAACCGCTCCCGCATGTGGTCGGGCAGGGCAGGGGACTTTGCCGCTTCTATCAGCACCGAGGTCGGAAAGTGCTTGTTGAAGACGTCGATAATGTCGGTATCAAACATCGGCCGCTCCTGCCAGAGCTTTTCCTGAGTAAAGCGCTTCTCGATCTCCGCGTCATACTGTTCGCGGGTCTGGCCTTCGGAATTGTTGGGATCGAACCACGTCTTTTGCTCCGCGATGAACTGATCGATCGTTCCCGTATCACCGTCAAAGTCGAATGCGAATGGCTTTCGCAGCGAATATGCGAGGAAATCTTCCATCGACTCGGCCAGCCGTAACCTCAATGACATGAATGAGTTGCGTGATGAGATCGGTATCTGGTCGCCGGCATTGAGCATGTCGTCGATCAGCTTACGGGCCTCGGCCTGCTTGCCCTGATCGAGCAGGATGCGGGCGAGATGATAGGCGATCGTCGTGTAGGCCGGCGACGTCCGGTTCGCATTGGTTGCGGCTTCGATGACGCGCGGCAGCCCTGCGTAGGCCTTGTCCGCCTTCGCTATCGCTGTCATCAGCCAGAGTTCGCTGCCCGTCGCCTTGAAGCGGTCCTGAGCATACAGATAGGCTTCGGCGCCCGTCATCTGATAGACGAATAGCCAGTTGGTCAGTTCTTCCTGCTTCAGAAACGGCGGCAGCAGCGACGGCGACATCTTTTCGTCGCCCCAATAGCCGCCCTGATAATCTGACTCGCGGCCTTCGTTGAATCGTGACGAATAGGCGCTCTGTCGAGCGTAGCGGACCTGGTCTTTCTGAGCATCGCTGAGCGGCTGGCCATACGCCCGCTCTGCGGCGGCGATCGCCTCGTCGTCGGTCGCCTCAACCTTGATCTTGACACTCACGAATTTGTCGCTGATGTATAGGCTGAGTTCGAGTTCGCCGTCGTCCTTTGCCGGAACAGCGGTGTTGGCGGCATTCGATGCAACCGGCACGCCGTTCTTGCGGGCCTGTTCGGCGAGCCTGCGGTCCTCTTCGGCACGCAGCACTTCACTCTCGAACTTGTCCATCAGCCATGTGTAGTCGATCAGGTCTTGCCTGAAATTCTCGTTGCCGCCGTAGAATGCGAGCTTCTTGGCGAGCTGGCCGACACGTTCTTTTGGATGCAGACGATACGCGATCAGCCCCAGCATCCGTTCCGACGATGCCGAGAATTTGCCCGAACGCGACACGAACTGTTCCAGATGACGCTCGGCCTCTTCATACAGCTCGGCGGACTTTGCTTTTGATTTGCCAAGGCTCGCCTGCCGGATGAGCGTTCGGCCGACGAGATAATCCGCCGTCTCCTGCCAGGGCGATTCGCTGTCCTGAGCGATCTCAGCGAAGCGCTTCTTCGCGTCAGCGTAGTCGAGGGCGTAAAACTCAGCCGCGGCCTTTTGATACGCTCGGTCCTTCTCAAGCCACGCGGGCGAGCCCGGAGCGACATCGTCCGGCGTTCGCTTGCCGCTCGCACAGTTTTCAAAGACCTTGTCCTGGCCCGATATCCATTCGCGCACATATGCGTTGTCGCGTCCGTGGGCCGTCGTCCGGTCGGACAATGTCTCGGCCGCCGTTTCAAAGGCATTTCGCGTGCAGTTCGGGAAAAAATCGTAGCCGCCGTAGGAGCGTTCGACATATATCGCAGGCGTCGTTTCTTCGTTCCCGACAACGTCTTTCCGGCGTTCGACCCAAGCTTTTACAGCGTCGTCGATGTTGTCATCGGTAAAGCTCTTGTTCTTGAGGTCAGCGTTCCACACGTCAATGGCCGCCGCCTGCTCCGCGCCGTTCAGTCCGCTGCCCGCGATCCAGCGATACGCCGCAAAGAGTACCGACCGGCGATACGTCGGCTTGATGATCCCCAGCCGGCCGGCCGCAAAGTCGGTAAACGGGTCTTCAGGCGCCTTTGTCGTGTCAAATAGCGGCGAGATATACCCCGGCCCGCACGGCATCACCGCCGACAGCAGCAAGGCAAACATCATCAACAGCGATACGACAAGGCGTGCAAGTGTCTTCATAGGGCCAACCTGGGTTTGGAGTCAAATATACCCCAGATCAGGAACGTTTGAAAGATATATTTCTCGCATCCGGCTCCGGAGGCAGTTCCCGGATCCGATCGCGGTTGCGAATATACGATCGGGCGATAGTGTCGATACAACTAGGGCAAAGTGTCGATACAAATACGGTGAGCTTCGCGGAGGTCGCTTACACGCTCATGATCTCGGTCTCTTTGTTCTTGCCGAGTTCGTCGATCTTAGATATGTAGGTGTTGGTGAGCTTTTGGACGTCGTCGAGGCCGTCTCGTTCCTCGTCCTCGGAGATGGCTTTGTCCTTGAGAAGGCGTTTGAGCGAGTCGTTGGAATGGTGCCGGACGTTGCGCACAGCAACGCGATGTTCCTCGGCGATCTCGTGGACCTGTTTCGCAAGTTGTTTGCGACGCTCTTCGTTGAGCGGCGGCACCGGCAGGCGGATCAGCTTACCGTCATTCGACGGGTTGAGGCCGAGATTGGCGGCGATAATGGCCTTCTCGACGGCACCGAGCTGAGAGATGTCCCACGGCTGTATCGTGATGAGTTGCGGCTCAGGCACGGCGACCGATGCCATCTGGCTGAGCGGCGTCGAGGTGCCGTAATAATCAACGTGAACGGCATCGAGCAGCCCGATGCTCGCACGGCCGGTGCGGACATTAGCGAGCTTGCGTTTGAAATCCTCCACGACCGAATCCATCTTCGGCCCGGTCTCTTTTATCACATCTTGTGCGCTCATAGTGGTTCCGTAAGCGGTGAGCAGTAAGCTGTAAGCAGTAAGGCGTGAAGGGCCGAGGCTGTTCACTGCCTAGTGCTCACGCCTTACTGCTTACTAGTGTTCCGATCGACGTATCGCCGCAGACTGCCTTTAGCAAATTGCCCGGCTCGCGCATGTTAAAAACCATGATCGGCAGATCGTTGTCGCGACAAAGCGAGATGGCAGAGGCGTCCATCACCTTCAGATTCTTCTCGAGTACTTCCTGAAAGGTGATCTTCTCGAATTTGGTCGCCGATGCATCTTTCGCGGGATCGGCGGAATAGACGCCGTCAACCTTAGTCCCTTTGAGGATCACGTCGGCCTCGATCTCCAACGCTCGCAAGGATGCCGCCGAATCCGTTGTGAAATAAGGATTTCCGGTACCGGCCGCGAATATAACGATACGTTTCTTTTCGAGATGCCTGACGGCTCGGCGTCGAATGAATGGCTCAGCAAGCTGCGGGATGTCAATCGCCGACATCACCCGCGTGTGGACGTCCTGCTTCTCAAGGGCGTCCTGCAGCACGACGGCGTTCATGACCGTCGCGAGCATTCCAATATAATCGGCGGCAGCCCGATCCATATTGCCGGCCGACTCAGAAACACCCCGAAAGATGTTCCCGCCGCCGACTACGATCGCAATGTCAACACCGAGCTCGTTAACGCTCTTGAGTTCCTTGGCGACCGAGGCTGCGACCGCTGTATCGATGCCATACTCAGACGCGCCCATCAAGGCCTCGCCGGAGAGCTTTAGCAGAATGCGGTTGAACTTTGGGTTCATAGAGCCTTTAGAGTTTGTAGAGTTCATCCAGTGCGGACTGCGCAACTTCATGAACCAATAAACTCTGTGAACTGGCTGCTTTTAGCCTACCATAGAGGCCACTTCCGCCGCGAAATCATCGACTTTCTTCTCGATGCCCTCGCCCATCTTGAAGCGGGCAAAGCGGCGGATCGAGATATTCTCTTTGATGGCAGCGACCTTTTCGGTGACCAGTTCACCGACCGTTTTTGCCGGATCCTTGACGAATGGCTGGTCGATGAGGACGTTCTCTTCGTAGAACTTATTCAAACGGCCTTCGATGATCTTTGCGAGAACATCTTCGGGCTTGCCCGCGTTCTTCGGGTCGTTCTTGAGTTGCTCCATTAGTATCTCGCGCTCTTTTGCGAGATCGCCCTCAGGGACATCCGAGCGGTTAGTATAACGCGGATCCGTCGCTGCGATATGCATCGCAACGTCCTTGACAAGCTGCTGAAATTCCTCGCCGCGAGCCACAAAATCGCTCTCACAGTTGATCTCGACCAGCACGCCGACCTTGCCGCCCATGTGAATGTACGAGCCAACCGCGCCCTCAGCCGTTACACGGCCCGCTTTTTTGTCAGCCGTCGCAATGCCCTTCTTGCGAAGGATCTCAATGGCCGCGGTCTCGTCACCATTTGCCTCGACCAACGCGTTCTTGCAATCGATCATGCCCGCACCGGTCTTCTCCCGTAACGACTTTACTGAACTTGCACTTACTTCTGCCATATTAACTCCGATAACTACTTAGAAAAAAGGCGTAACTGTTTCGCCGGATCCGGAAAAAAGCCACGCCGCTGAAAATAAAAAACTGTTAGCTTGCCGTCGCTTCGTTGCTTTCTTCAGAAGTTGCCGGAGCCGGTTCATCTGCCGCAGCCTCAGCTGCCGGTTCCGAGAATTCAGTTTCGGCTGAAACTGTTTCGTCATCCTCTTCATCAGCGATATCGTCAGATTCCATCTCAGCCCGCTCGTCTTCGCTAAGATATTCCTTTGGAATGGCGGTCAGCGAACCGATCGCGGCGTCGCCGGTGTCTGCGTCATCACCGTCATTCGCCGCTTCGACTTCAGCCGTGCGGCCTTCCGTGCCGATCTGGCGGCCCTCGATGATAGCGTCGGCGATGCGAGCAGCGAATAGCCGGATCGCACGCAGGGCATCGTCGTTGCCCGGAATGACGTGATCGATGCCCTCGGGCGAGCAATTCGTATCGACAACGGCGACGATCGGGATATCGAGCTTGTTAGCTTCTTTGATCGCGATATCTTCTTTTCTTACATCAATTACGAACATTAGATCGGGACGTCCGCCCATATCCTTGATGCCCGCAAGGTTCTTCATGAGCTTCTCATGCTCTCGGTCGAGTTGAAGGCGCTCCTTCTTGGTGAGCATCTCCATGCGTCCGTCCTCGCGCATCGATTCGATGTCCTTGAGGCGATTGATCGACTTCTTGACAGTCTCGTAATTGGTGAGCAGGCCGCCGAGCCAGCGGTTGTTCACATAGAACATTCCGCAGCGTTCGGCCTCCTCCTTGATCGCGTCCTGTGCCTGGCGCTTGGTGCCGACGAAAAGGACCTTCTGATTGGGACGTTCGGTAAGCGATTCCTGCACCCAGGCGAGCGAATCGCGGAACATCTTCTGCGTTTTTTGCAGGTCAATAATATAAATGCCGTTGCGAGCGCCGAAGATGTATTCCTTCATCTTCGGGTTCCAACGGCGGACCTGGTGACCAAAATGAACTCCTGCCTCGAGGAGTTCTTTCATCGTAACTGTAGCCAAAACTTCTTTCTCCTTGGTTTATGTACTCAGAAAGGCCGAATGTAACCAAGTGGCCTTTCCGATGGTTTTTGGTTTTAGGTCTTAGGTTTTAGCCAAAGCCAAAAACCCAAGACCCAAAGCCTATCTCTTAGAAAACTGGAACCGTTTACGGGCTCCCTTCTGCCCGTATTTCTTGCGTTCCTTCTTGCGCGGGTCGCGTGTCACAAGGCCGGCTTTCTTCAGCGTCGGTCGCAGATCGCCGTTAAATTCGATCAGCGCACGCGTGATGCCGTGACGAACGGCTCCGGCCTGGCCGGCGGTGCCGCCGCCGAGGACGTTCACAAAAATGTCAAATTTCTCGGTCGTTTCCGTCAAATGAAGCGGCTGGCGGATGATCATCTGCAGGGCTTCATTGGGGAAGTAAGCGTTGAATTCACGCTTGTTAACTGTTATTGCGCCGCTGCCCGGACGCAGGTAAACGCGTGCCGTCGAGGTCTTTCTGCGGCCTGTGCCGTAATATTGAATATCTGCCATAATTCAGTCTGGAGTCTGGAGTCT
>CAZMQR010000046.1:0-11950 GCA_964568325.1 uncultured Chloracidobacterium sp.
ACGTTTGGATGAGCCACGGTGACCACGTCACTGAGCTTCCGACAGGTTTTGATATCACCGCGACAACGGGCGAGGTTGTGACAGCAATGGAGAACAAGGAGCGCCGCATCTATTGCGTGCAGTTCCATCCTGAGGTCACACACACACCGCTCGGGAAGGAAGTACTAAAGAATTTCATATTCGATATTTGTAAGTGCAAAGGCGACTGGACGGCTGCCAGTTTCATTGCCGACGAGATAGAGAAGATCCGTTCGACCGTCGGCGATACCGACAAGGTCATCTGCGGCTTGTCCGGTGGTGTCGATTCGACCGTTGCCGCTGCCTTGGTGCATGAAGCGATAGGCGAGCGGCAAACGTGCATTTTTGTCAATAACGGACTGCTGCGGTATCGCGAATTCGAGGACACGATCGCGGTGTACCGTGAGAATATGCACCTCAACGTCGTCGGCATTGACGCGTCACGAGATTTCTACCCGGTTCTGGCGGGCGTTGTCGACCCGGAGAAAAAGCGCAAGGCTATCGGTGCGAAGTTCATTGACGTCTTTCAGGCCGAGGCCGAAGAGATCGCCGACGCGAACTGGCTGGTTCAGGGAACCTTGTATCCCGACGTGATTGAATCTGTCTCCCTTCGCGGCGCGTCGGTCACGATCAAGACGCATCACAACGTAGGTGGCCTGCCCGAGAAGATGAAACTCAAGCTAATCGAGCCGCTCAGGGAACTATTCAAAGACGAAGTTCGCTCGATCGGCCGCGATCTGGGAATTCCTGAGATGATCCTCGAACGCCATCCGTTCCCGGGGCCGGGCCTGGGCGTGCGGATACTCGGCGACATTACACCCGAAAAGGTCGAGCTGCTGCAGCACGCTGACCGCATCTTCATCGAGGAACTACATAACTTCGGGATCTACAACGACGTTTGGCAGGCCTTCGCCGTACTGCTGCCGATACAGTCGGTCGGCGTCATGGGTGATTTTCGCACGTACGAAAAGACTGTGGCGCTGCGCGCCGTCACCTCAACCGACGGCATGACTGCCGACTGGGCAAGGCTCCCGCACGAGTTTCTCGCGAAGGTCTCGTCACGGATCACGTCTGAGGTGCGCGGTGTGAACCGCGTCGTTTACGACATCTCGTCAAAACCGCCAAGCACGATCGAGTGGGAATAGCTCGGTCAGATCAATTTTCCCGATAGATCTTATCGCGATCCTGAAATCCGTCTTTGACGACGGTTGAATCGATGTTGGCCTTATCGACCGGTATCGGCTCAATCAGTATCGACGCGACGTCGATACGGCCGTTGTTGACGGTGCGGGTCGTCTTGAGCTTTTCCTTTTTTGCGAGAGCTATGGCGGCTTCGACAGCGGCAGGAGCCAGGCGTGAGATCGGCTTGTAGACGGTCATCGTTTGCGTGCCTCTAACGATGCGCTGCAGGGCGGCGAGCTCAGCGTCCTGGCCTGATACGAGGACCTTTCCGGCGAGTCCCTGGGCATTCAGAGCTTCGATGACGCCACCTGCGGTCCCATCATTTGAGACCACCATCGCATCGATCTTGTTATTGTTCTGGGTCAACGCGTTCTCGGCGTGCTTGAGGGCCTCCTCGGCAAGCCACTCCTTTGCCCACTGATCGGCAACAACCTTGATGTCGCCGCGGTCGATCGCCGACTGCAGAATGTTCAATTGTCCCTTTCGCAGCAATAGCGAATTGTTGTCGGTCGGAGCGCCGCCGATCAACACGTAATTGCCCTTCGGCATCTTGTCGAAGAGATATTTGGCCTGTAGTTCGCCGACCCGTTCATTGTCAAATGAGACGTAAAGGTCTGGCTCGCTGTTCTTGACCAAGCGGTCGTATGAGATAACGGGCACGCCCTGTTTGCGAGCCATCTCGACCATCGCTCCCGCGACTTCTGCATTGTGCGGCACGATTACGAGCACATCGATGCCCTGCGTCAACAGGCTCTCGACCTGCTTCATCTGCGCCTCGTCATTGCCATCAGCAGTTTGAAGCAGGACCTCAGCACCGAGTTCTGCTGCACGCTGCAGGAACAGGTCGCGGTCCTTTTGCCAGCGCTCCTGTTTTAGGGCATCCATAGCGAAGCCGATCCGGACCTTTCTTGCCAACGGCCCGGCGGGCGTCACCGTCGCTGAGCTACAACCAAGACCATGCGCGACCGCTGCAAGAACAACGAAAAGGATCAGAAGTTTGATATGATTCATAGACTTCGGAGCGAGCAGGGAATCTCCGTAATCATACTAATTCGCTCTTCGAACCGGAAACGTCTTGCCGTCCGCACGATAGAATGTACCCGAATTATAGTTCTCATCGTCGAACTCGAAGCTGTTACCGTCGTCGGAATCAAAGGCATTGCCGCTTCTGAATACGAACACCTCACTGCCGCGGCCCTTAGCCCAGCGAACCTCAAAAGCCATCCGAATTGGCTTCACCGTGCAGCTAGTGTCGCCGACGCGGAAGGTGCCTTCAAACTCACCAGCGACGTTCTTTACGTTCGGTGCATTGGTCTTCGTCTCGCCCTTCCCGTAAGTTTGTCGATACAGCCCCATCAACGAGGTTCCGTTCTGGTATTTAATGTCGTCGATCTTCCAGCCGCCATTTGCCGATTTGAGATGGAAGGTTACACGCTTCTTCTCGCCGTAATTCGTGAATGTCGCAACGACCGTTGCAGAATCGCCGCTGACCTCAGCCGAACCGACCGAAAATCCTTTCTTCTCAACGTCCTGAGCGTCATAAAGCGCATCAAAATCTATCGCCCCGATCTCAGTCGTCGCATTCATTGAGTCCTTCCAGATCATATCGGCGAGTGGTTTTGTGAAGAACCGGTCGACAAGGCCGCGGTCGCGTGTCTGGAAGAACGGGCTACGGCCCGTGTCGTGCTCCTTGTACAGGTCCGAGACCAAGGCTTGGGCCGGACCTGACCGGTCTTGGCCTTCGGCGCCGACCTCGGGTGACGGTTCGGTTGTATTCGACTTACTGTTCGTATTTGTCGATTCGGTATTCGTCGGGCCGTTGTTCAGCTTATCCGTAATGGAACAGCCCAGGCATGCGAGACAGAGCAGGATGGCTGGGATAAAGAGGTCGTTCTTCATATACCTTGAATGCGTAGAGTAGAGGAAAAGAGCGACAAAAGTAAAATGACAAAGCGGAACCGGTGACGGTCCCGCTTACAAAAACCTGCCTAAGTCTCGTGCCCTACTTGCGTCCTCGCAATATCAGACCTAAGACAAGGCCAACGGCAGCCGAGATCAGGATCGTCTGGCCCGGCTTCTGGCGGGCAAACTCCTTTGCGTCCTCGACCAATTCGCGCGGGTCCTTGCTCGACAGATCCTTGAGCTTGTCCCCGGCCTGCGTGAATTTCTCGCTGGCGAAGTCATAGGCCTTCGTCGCCGTGTCCTGTATCTTCTGTCCGTATTCCTGTGCGTGCATCTTGAGATCTCCCAAAAATTCATCCTGGCCGGCGTTGCCATCAGCCGGCTCGCTAACCGTCATCAATCCCTGCTCCAATTCCTTCTCGGCCTTCTTGACCTCTGCTTCAAACTCCGACATTGCTGATCTCGTCCTCCAAGGTGAAAAATGCGTCCGGCGCTCTCTGATGAAAACTAGCCGCCACTTGGTTGTAACGAAAAGTGCAACCAATATGTTCGCGAATTCGTTCTCCGTAACAATTGAATACGCCGCGGTTGACATCCGAGGCACTCAGGTGCGAATCTTTGTAAACGGAGTTAGTAAGCACTTACTACATAACACAGGTTGATCCAGGACTCTTTCAAATGTGAATACAGCGGCCGAATGAAGGGCAACGCCCGACGTGACCAGATATTGATGACCGCTGTCCATCTCTTCTCACAACGTGGCTTTAACGGGACGACGACCAAGGAGATCGCCAAAGCCGCAGGCGTATCTGAGGCGATGGTCTTTAGGCATTTTGCCAACAAAGAGGAACTCTATGGCGCGATTCTGCACACCAAGGGCTGTCAGGAAGGCGTTAGGCGGTTCCCATGGGAAGAGAACGCAAAACTTCAAAAGGCGATCGAGAACAATGACGACTTTGCGGTCTTCTATCACATCGCCCTCGACGCGATGAATAAGCACCACGCCGACGAGGCCTTTATGCGTCTGCTATTTTATTCGGCTCTCGAGGAACACGATCTCGCGCAGCGATTCTTTGATGATTTTGTACGTGAGGTCTATAAGTTCATCGGCGAATACATCTCGCGACGGCAGCGTGACAAGGCATTTAGGAAGGTGAATCCGCGAATCGTCGTGCGAGCGTTCATTGGAATGCTAATACATCATTCCATCAACAATATCCTCTGGGACAAGAACCGGACGATCCTAAAGGTGTCGAACGAGACGGCGGCAAAGAACTTTTCCGAGATACTTCTGAACGGCATCAAGGCATAGGAACGAGATGATCAGTAAGAAACAGTTTGCAGTACTCGGCTGGATCGCAGCGGCGGCGCTGGGGGCCTCTTGCGGTTCGCGCAGTTCGAACAGCAGCAACGCCGCGAACAACCAGCCGACGATCGTCGATGTCACAACGGCACAAGCCGTCACGCGGCAGATACCGACATACTTTGAAGCCACGGGCAATCTTGCAGGCGACGCGCAGACCGATGTTGCACCGGCTATCGGCGGCAAGATCGTTGAGGTCAATTTCGATGTCGGAAGCTATGTCGAAAAGGGCAGCGTCCTCGTACGGCTCGACGATCGCGACGCTAAGCTGCGGCTCGAACAGGCAGAGGCCCAAGTCGTGCACCAGCGACGCGCCTTTGACACCGCCACCGCTGCACTAAGGCAAGCGCAGGTGAGGCTGGGACTGAAAGACGGTGAGACTTTTGATATCGAGACATTCTCACAGGTGAAATCGACGAGAGCCAATCTTATCCTGGCGGAGAAGGAACTTGCGCGTGCCGAACGCCTGTTTGCGACTGAGGACGTATCTCGCTCATCGGTTGACCAGCGGCGCGCGCAGCGTGACGCCTTGATCGGCCAGCTTGATGAGGCCCGTTCCAACGCTGCAGTAGCTGTGAGGGCGATCAACTCAGCGGAGGCCCAGGTCGCCGCAGCTCGCTCCGGCATCGCAACGGCCGAGACGCAGGTGGGTCAGGCACGAAAAGCACTCACCGATACGGTCATTCGGGCACCGATCAGCGGCTATATCGCCGAACGCGTGGCCGATCTGGGCGAATTCGTAACGCCGAATGCCCCAAATACAAAGGTCGCGACCATTGTCCGAACAAGCACCCTGCGTCTCAAAATAGACGTCCCTGAGCAATCGATCGGTAGGGTAACGACAGGCCAGGGCATATCGCTTCAGGTCAGCGCTTACCCTGACCGCAACTTTTCGGGCACAGTGGCTCGAATCCTGCCGAGCCTTAACGCCGCCGCTCGCACGCTTACGGTTGAGGCCGAAGTACCGAATGGCGATGGCTTGCTAAAGCCCGGCCAATTCGCAACCGTCAGGATCACTCAGGCGAAGGCTGAGAACGCAGTCATGGTCCCGGCGTCAGCCGTCAGAACGGAAGGCGACCTTAGCCGCGTGTTTGTCGTAAAAGACGGAGCGGCAAGGGAACAACTCGTACAGACAGGCATTCTCGAGGGAGACTTGCTCCAGATCAAGCAGGGTGTTGCTGAGGGCGACGTAATAGCCACAAGTGGTATTGGCGAACTATCGGACGGCGTGCTGGTCCGGCAGGTGAATTGACGTTATGCAGTGGTTAGCTGAGGTCTGTGTCAAACGTCCGGTATTCGCGACGATGCTCATCATGTCGCTCGTGGTGGTGGGAGCATTCTCCTTCCTGAGCCTCGGCGTCGACCTCTTTCCAAAGATCGACTTTCCGACGATCACCGTGACCGTTATCAATCCCGGCGCATCGCCTGAGGAGGTCGAGACCGAGATCACTGAGAAGGTCGAGGAGGCCGTCAATACGATCAGCGGCATTGACGAGCTTCGCTCGACATCGATCGAGGGCGTGTCGCAGGTCTTTGTCCAGTTCGTTCTTGAAAAGGATGTTAATGTTGCGGCGCAAGAGGTCGAGAACCGCGTTCAGACCGTTATTCCCAATCTCCCCGACACCGCCGAACAGCCCACTGTCCAGAAGCTGGATACGGATGCGGCTCCGGTGCTTCGGATCTCGATCTCAGCGCCGCGTTCCCGCCGTGACGTCACAGAGATCGCAAAGAACAAGGTCAAGGAACGCATCGAATCGATCAACGGTGTCGGCCAGGTCACGATCATAGGCGGCCAGGAACGGCAGATCAACGTGTGGGTCGATCCTGACAAGATGCGTTCGTATAACGTCACTCCGGCCGAGGTTTCAGGATCGCTCCGCATTCAAAACATGGAGTTCCCCTCAGGCCGGCTCGATGAGGGGCAAACGGAAACGAGCGTTCGTACGGTCGGCAAGATCGCAAAGCCGGCGGAATTCAACGATGTCGTAGTCGCGACGCGGGGCGGCTATCAGGTCAAGATCAAGAATCTTGGTTATGTCGAGGACGGAGCTGAAGAACCACGCTCCGAAGCGCGGCTTAACGGGCAGCCGGCTGTCACGCTTGTCGTCTCAAAACAGTCCGGCCAGAATACCGTTAGCGTCGCGCATGACATCAAAGAACGTCTGAAAGAGATCGAGCCGACGCTCCCCAAGGACTTTCAGATGCGGATCATAGGCGACAACTCGATCTTCATCGAAAACTCCCTGCGCAACATCGAGGAACACCTGATCGTCGGCTCGATCCTCGCGGCTATCGTCGTTTTTCTCTTCCTCTGGAGTTTTCGCTCGACGTTTATTGCAGGGCTTGCGATACCGACCTCGATAATCTCGACCTTTGCTCTGATGTATGCAATGGGCTACACGCTCAATTCGATCACGATGCTCTCCCTAACGCTGATGGTCGGAATCGTGATCGACGACGCGATCGTCGTGCTCGAGAATATCTATCGGTTTGTCGACGAAAAGGGAATGAACCCATTCCAGGCAGCGATCGAGGGCACACGCGAGATCGGGCCGGCTGTGATGGCGACGACCCTCTCGTTGATGGCCGTGTTTGTGCCGATCGGCTTTATGCAAGGCATCGTCGGCAGATTCATGTCTTCATTTGGCCTGACAGCCGCTTTTGCGGTCGCGGTGTCGCTGATAGTCTCGTTTACGCTGACGCCGATGCTGGCGGCCAGGCTGATCAGAGCGAAGAAAGACACGCATCGATCCAGCGAAATGAGCGAACCTGAGATCCACGGCGATGGCATGATCGCCGAGGCCGAAGCCAGCAGCCATTACCAAGGCTGGTTTCGACATCTCGACGGCATCTATACTTGGCTGCTTCGGTTTTCGATGGGACATCGATGGGTGATCATTGGCCTGGTCCTGGTCGTATTTCTTAGCATTGTCCCGCTTTTCGTATTCGTCGGCAAAAACTTTCTGCCCGTCGATGACCAGTCGCAATTCGAGATCCAGATACGTGCTCCCGAGGGCTCGAGCCTGACGGCCACGTCGCAGATATTCGAGCGGATCGCATCGGAGGTCAGAAAGATGCCGGGCGTTACCGATACCCTCGCAACGGTCGGCGGCGGACAGCAACAGGTCGTGAATTCGGGCACGATATACGTCAAGCTTTCGGACGTCAAGGGTCGGGCCAAGTCGCAGGAGGCCATGATGGCGGACGCCCGTGAGCTGCTCAAGGAGTTTCCGTCCGAATTGCGCACAAGCGTCCAGCAGGTGCAGGCGTTCTCCGGCGGTGGTTTTCGCAATGCTAACGTGCAGTTCTTGATATCGGGGCCTGACATCAAGAAGCTCGAGGAATACTCAGACAAGATCCTCGCTAAAATGAAAACGATCCCGGACGCGGTCGATATTGACTCCACACTCATATCTGGCAAGCCGGAACTGCGGCTCGAAGTGGACCGTAACACAGCGGCCGATCTTGGCGTCCGAGTCGGCGACGTATCCCAGGCATTGAACACTTTGGTCGCGGGGCAGGAAGCTACAACCTTCAATGCCGGTACCGACCAATACGAGGTCCGTGTGCGGGCTATCAATCCGTTTCGAACAAGTGTTGAAGGCCTCAATCGTCTTATTGTGCCATCGACGAAAGTAGGCTGGGTCACGCTCGACCGCGTCGTCAAGTCTTCAGCAGGAACCGGCCCGAGTTCCGTGGACCGCACAAACCGGCAGCGTCAGGTTACCCTGCTCGCCAACACGAAACCGGGCGGTTCTGCTGCAAATATTACGTCAGCGATCAATGACTATGTTAAGGATCTTGATCTGCCGGCGGGGTACCGAACGGGCTATGTCGGCCAATCAAAGGAGATGGGCAAAGCCGGATTCTACTTCTTACTGGCCTTTGCACTGTCGTTCGTATTCATGTACATCGTACTCGCTGCACAGTTCGAGTCGTTTATTCATCCGGTTACGATCCTGCTGACGCTGCCGCTTTCTATACCATTCGGCATATTTAGCCTGCTCATTATGGGACAGACTGTGAATATCTTCTCAGGCCTCGGTTTGCTCTTGCTCTTCGGCGTGGTCAAGAAGAACGCGATCCTGCAGATCGACCATACCAACCACCTGCGTTCGCAGGGAATGTCGCGCTATGACGCCATAATTCAAGCGAACCGCGACCGGCTGCGGCCGATCCTTATGACAACGATCGCCTTGGTAGCAGGCATGATCCCGCTGGTCGTCGGCACCGGTGCGGGTTCGGGCACTAACCGATCCATCGGTGTTCTCGTGGTCGGTGGCCAAACATTGTGTCTGCTCCTTACTCTGCTTGCGGTGCCCGTCTTTTACTCACTCTTTGACGACCTCGCTGAATTGAGGCTGTTCCGGTACATCAATCGGGCTGCCCAGTGGCTCTTCGGCGGCATCAAGCGCCGATTCGCCGCCGCAGTGAGTTCAGTTTTTGCAAGGCCGTGATCCGAGATGCTGAAGTTTAGTTACGTTCTATTGGTCTCGTTCTGTGCCTTCGCGGCGATCTCGTCGCGTGCCCAGGTTCCAGCACCTTCGCCCGAGACGGTAACAGTTCCTGCGATAGCTCCCGACTATCGCAGTGACGATCGGCTCCTGCCGGAACTCGGCCGAGTCGGTGTTGACATCGCTGACCAGCGAACATTGACGCTCAGAGAAGCGATCGAACTCGCACTCGAGAACAACCGTGATATCGAGGTTTCGCGCAAGACGGTAACGATGGCCGAGTTCGACCTTAAAGCAACCCGCGGCGCTTTCCAGGCACGCTTGACGGGCCAGGCATATTACGACCGGGCTACCACCCCGAACGTCAGTATTTTCAGCAGCAATCAAAAAACGACTGTCGGCACCATGTTTGGGAATGCGTCGATCTCGGCGGCATCGGAACGGTTCGGAACGATCGCTACGGCCACGCTCAGCAATCAGCGGCTAACGACGGACAACCCGATCTCGATCCTTAGCCCTCAGCTTAATGCGAATCTGGGCCTCTCGGTGCTGCAGCCATTGTTTCGCGGCCGAAAAACAGATATTGCTCGTCGTTCCCTCGCGCTTGCTAAGCGCAATATAGAGTTGAGCGATACGCAATTTCGCCAACGGTCGATCGAGACGGTCGCCAACGTCGAGAAAGCGTATTGGGACCTGACGTTCGCGCTGAGAAATCTTCAGGTTCAGCGCGATACCCTTCGCGATGCGAAGTCACAGCTTGATCACAACCGTCGCCTCGTCGGCGAAGGCCAGCTTGCACCGATAGACATAGTAGCGGCCGAGACACAGGTTGCCACGTTCGAACAGGCTGTTTACGATGCATTAAATGTCGTAAACCTAGCGGAGAACGCTCTAAAGTTCCTTCTTTTGCCAAACCGCAGTGATGCGCTGTGGAACCGCTCGATCACACCGATAGAGCCGGTCGATCAGGCCGTACCGACAACGACCCTAGGCGAGGCGATGGGCACGGCCATCGCCCAGCGACCCGAGCTTGACCTTAATAAAACCCTAAAAGAGATAAACCTGATCGACCAAAGGCTCTATAAAGACCAGACCAAGCCTCAGATCGACTTTTCGGCGAGTATCACGGAGACAGGGATCGGCGGTAATGCAAACCCAAGCTTTAGCCCTAATTTCCCGACGGCTTGTCAGACGAATCCGAACTCGCCGGCCTGCCAGCAGCAACAGGCCAACTTGGCATTGCTTATCGGCAGTCCTTACCGTGGCGTATTTGCTCACAGATATCCCGTTTTTCGCGTCGGCATAAATTTCAACATTCCCCTGCCGGGCGATAAGGCGGCAAAAGCCCAGCTTGGCCGTGCCCGTGTTGAGGCCGACCGGCTTGAGGTCCAGCGCGAGCAAGTCGAACAAGGCATCGAGGTCGAGGTGCGAAACGCACTGCAGGCGGTAAGAATGATGGAAGCGAGACTGAGAGCTGCGGCAATTGCGCGCGAGAATCTGACTCGACAGTACGATTCGGAAAGCCGCAAGATGCTCGCCGGACAATCCGATGTCTACAAGGTCCTCGAGCGTCAGACTGCGCTGGCCGCAGGCCGAAGTGGTGAGCTTCGCTCGCGCACCGATCTTAACAAAGCCATTTCCGAACTCCAGCGGGCGATGGGAAACACGCTGAAAGCTAACAACATCGAGCTAAAATAGCCCCGTATGCGTGCGGTCTACATAAGTGAGTTTGGTCTCTCTGATGCGGTCGAGGTGCGTGACGTTCCGCATCCTCAAGAGCCTCATGATGACGCCATACTCGTGAAGGCCCATGCCGCCGGCATCAATCGGGCCGATATCCTCCAGGCCAAGGGACACTATCCGCCACCGTTTGGGTACGATCCTCACCTACCTGGCCTCGAATTCGCAGGCGAGATAGCGGCCATTGGCGACACTGTCTCGACATGGAAGATTGGCGATCGTGTGTTTGGAATAGTCACTGCCGGTGCCCAGGCGGAATTCGTGCTGACGCATTCATCGCTGGTTGCCGCAATACCCGATGACATTGAGTACGTCGCGGCAGCGGCGGTTCCTGAAGCATTTGTTACGGCTCACGATGCAGTAATTACACAAGCCGGCCTAGCACCCGGTGAAACTTTCCTCATACACGCAGTTGGCTCGGGTGTCGGGCTAGCCGCCCTTCAGGTCGCGAAGGCCAATGGTGCAACGGTGATCGGCACCTCAAGGACAACTGACAAGCTCGAACGGTGTCAACAGTTCGGTCTCGATGTCGCCATTGATGCTGCCAACGGGGAGTTCGCAGAAAAGGTCATGCACGCAACCCATGGACGGGGCGTGGATGTCATCCTCGACCTTGTTGGCGGTTTCTATCTTCAGCAAAATCTAGCGTGCCTGGCAGAAAAAGGCAGATTGATGCTGGTCGGCCTTACATCGGGCCGCAACGCAGAGTTCGATCTGGGTTTAGTCCTCCAGAAACGGCTTGTTATAAGGGGCACCGTCCTCCGCTCTCGTTCACTGGCTGAAAAAGTCGCTGCGACTGAACGGTTTTCACGGGATGTATTGCCTCTCCTCGTTTCAGGCCGCGTCAGGCCAAATGTTGACAGTGTGTTCCCAGTCTCTCAGGTTGCGCATGCCTACGCACGCGTGGCGGCGAATGCAAACTTTGGGAAAGTGGTATTACAGTTCTAAGCCGTTATCCGCATCGCCGCTTCGTCGGTAACGACGCACAGTCCGGCAATACCCTGCTCATCGAGCTCGACCATTCGCTCGTAAGCCTGCCGATGGGTCAATCCACCCGCCTGGAGCCCATCGAACGATATTAACGACCAAACAGGTTCATCGAGCCGCGACCCAGGGCTTGCGGATGGTGCGTCGTCCAACTCTGACGCAACAGCGATCGTTTCATGATCCTCATCCATCTTTCTCTTTAGATGCACGATGCCGGACCGCATCTCCTGAATTCTCATCACACAAGTAGAGCGCTTCAAACCTTAGCACAGACAAAAAACACGTGTAAATACTTTTTTTGCAT
>CAZMQR010000047.1:0-11823 GCA_964568325.1 uncultured Chloracidobacterium sp.
CATGCGAGAACAGCAGCGAGCGGACTTCGTCGAACAGGTCGCCATTCGATCCGCACAGGTCGGAAACAAACTGTTCTCTTGACGCCTCCGGCTCATCGAGGGCGGCGAGAAAGATCTCTTTTGCCTTTTGCCAATTTCCGTCAGCCATCATCCCGCGAGACCTCACGGTAAAGCCATGCCTTTGCGACGGTCCATTCGCGTTTTACTGTGGCAGGCGAAATGCTGAGGGCATGAGCGGTTTCCTCGATGGTCAATCCGCCAAAAAAGCGAAGTTCAACGATACTTGCCTGAAGGCGGTCTAACGACTCAAGAGTTTGTAGGGCATCGTCCAGGTCGACAAGATCAAGATCGCGGCGGCTCGGGAAACTGACGGCCTCATCCAGCGCCAGCCGCTGCCATGCCCCGCCTCGTTTTTCTGCTTTTCGCGCCCGCGCGTGATCGACAAGGATCTTACGCATCAGACGAGCAGCGACGGCGAAGAAATGTGCTCGGTTCTGCCACGTGACATTCTTCCAGTCAACGAGGCGGATATACGCCTCGTGAACCAGGGCTGTAGCCTGTAGTGTATGGCCTGCTCGCTCATTGTTCAGATAACCCTGGGCAAGCCGGCGCAACTCATCGTAGACGAGCGGAAGCAGTTCTTCAGGCGCGTCACCAGACCCGGCACTCAACCTCTGCAGGAGAACTGTAACCTCATGCGTCTCGGACATTGGAACAGTGTGATTATACTCCACTTCCGCCACCCGGCGACAAGAATTGTCCGTGTTCCTGTCGGGGCACAGGCGCCGACATCCTTTGGAAGGGCTTTCTTCGGCACTGCCACGAATCGTGATAAAATTCTTTCGTTATCATCTTTCGGAGGTTCATCTGCTTGATACATCGAATTAAGCTCTTTTGCATAGCGTTCTGTATTGCCTTTGCGGCTTTTGCCGTCGTAAGTAACAACGACCGAATGATCGAGCGTGCCCGTGGCTTTTCCACCGGGCCACCGGCCGGGTTTTCAGGTGCACCGGACGAGAATAATTGCACGGCCTGTCATTCCGGGCCAAACCAAACCGGGCAGTTTTCGATCGTCGCACCGTCATCGTATGTTCCCGGGCAGACGTATCTCGTTCAAGTCCGCCATTCGACATCTGACGCAACGCGCATGCGTTGGGGCTTCCAGATGACATCGCTTTCAGGTCAGAATCCGGCAGGCTCGTTCACCAGTCTTGGGCCCACAACGCAAGTGCTCACCGAGAGTGGCCGTTCGTATGCCGAGCACACTCTTGAAGGCTCATACGGTGGCCAGATCGGCGGAGCCGAATGGGCATTCAGTTGGACGGCGCCGCCGACGGACGTGGGCCCGATATCATTCTGGGCGGCCGGGAATCAGGCGGACGATAATGGTTCGAGCGACGGTGATCAGATATACACTACGTCCGCCGTACTGACAGTCGGCTCTCCAACACCGACGCCGACGGCCACGCCTACACCTCCGCAGTATCAGATATTCGACATCGGTATCGCACAGGCTGGTGATACCGCGTCACAGGGCTTTGGCGTTTCAAATGGCGGCGTAGCCGTCGGTCGGTCGTTCAGGCCGAGCAACGCAGGTACGCAGGCATTTAGCTGGACTCAGGGCGGTGGCCTCGTGGCCTTGCCGAATCTCGCGGGCCGTTCCTTCGCCGTATCAAATTCGGCTAATGACAACGGTATCGTTGTCGGCACCGGGGCGACGACAGCGTTTGGCTCAGGGCGGCTGCCGCTACAGTGGACAAACGGCAGCGTCGCACAACTGACGCTCCCGCCGGGCGAGACGCTCGGTGATGCGAATGACGTGAATACATTTGGTGTCGTCGTCGGCTCGGTGGACGCGGGAAGTGTGCAGCAAGCCGTCTATTACAGCAACGGGGCTCCTGAGATCATCACGCAGACCACGACCGGCGGCAGCTCGTTTGTAACGGCCTTCGGCGTCAATAACTCGCGGCGCATCGTCGGCCAGGGTATTGACCCGCAGAATGCGGCCCGTAATGTAGGCATCGTGTATGACATCGGCATGGCAAACGCATTCGAGGTCGGAGCATTATCCGGGGCGAATGGGGCCCTTGCCTTTGGTGTGAGCAACGCAGGCCACGTTGTTGGGGCGTCGATGATGAATCAGGGGTCGGGCCTACCGTATATTTGGACGCCGGGCAGCGGCATTGCTGCGATCCCATTGCCTGCCGGCACCACCCAGGGATCGGCGCGTGCGGTGAATTCCGCCGGATGGGCCGTTGGGACGGCTTCGTCGGCGTTTGCGATACCGTTCCTATACGACGGATCGTCGTCGTATCGCTTGCAGGACCTGATCCCGCCGGGTTCAGGCTGGGACTTGTCCACGAACACGTCGTCATCCGCCCTCGGCATTAGTGAGAACAACATTATTGTTGGCACTGGCGTTCATAACGGCGAGACCCGCGCCTACGCAATGATCCCGGGAGCAGGGCCAACGCCAACTCCGACGCCGACGCCCACGCCGACGCCGACACCGACCCCGACACCGACGCCGACACCGACACCGACACCGACGCCGACTCCGACTCCGACTCCGAGTCCAAGTGCGTCACCGACGCCGTTGTATACACGCGGTGACTATGATGGCGACAATAAGACAGACCTGACCGTGTGGCGGCCGACAGCGTTTGCACCGAATTTGAGTGCGTTCTACACGTTCCGCTCGACGAACGGGAGCTTCTTTGGCATTCAGTTTGGCAATGCGGGCGATGTTGCGATCGCTGGCGACTTTGACGGTGACAATATTACCGACTTTGGCGTGTCGCGGTTCACGAGTGCAGATGGGGTCGATCTGATCTACCTTGAAAGCTCAACAAATACGGCCAAATTTCCGGTCTGGGGCAATTCGGGAGACGTATTTGTTTCGGGTGACTATGATGGCGACCAGAAGACTGATGTGATGGCATGGCGGCCATCGGACGGAACCTGGTACATCGTCAATTCAAGCGGTGCCAATGGCGGATTCACGTTCATCACGCACGGACAGAATGGTGACAAGCCTTACGCGATGGACACTGACGGAGACGGCAAGTCGAACCTCGTGTATTTCCGGCCGTCCGCAAGCGATCTGGCGGCAGGTGACTGGGTGATCCGCAATAACGACGGCAGCACGACAACGCAGAACTTCGGTTTGCCGGCGGACTTACCTGTCCCGGCCGACTACGACGGCGACAACAAGGACGACATTGCGGTCTTCCGCGACGGGCTCTGGATCGTCCTGAAGAGCAGTAACGGCCAGGTCGATTTCATGCCGTTCGGAGCAGCGGGCGACATACCGGTGCCGGGCGACTACGACGGCGACAAGCTGTACGACCGTGCAGTCTATCGCGGCGGCATCTGGCACATGCTGCGTTCATCGCTGGGCTACACCGGATTCCAGTTTGGTGCCCCGACCGATACGCCTATGCCCAAGGCTTATGTGCCTTAGTCTGAGGGAACTGACTAGATCTGGTTGGATCTGAGTTGGATCGAGATGATGGAATGCCCCGATCTTGCCGGCCAAGTACTGGATGGCAAATACGAGATGACCCGCGAGCTTGGACGCGGCGGTATGGGTACTGTATATCTTGCGACGCATCTCGGTACGGAACGGCCTGTCGCGATCAAGGTCATCGCTCCGCAGTACATGCAGCGGTCGGAGTTTATTGAACGCTTCCGCCGCGAAGCCCGTGCCGCCGGACGCCTCCGGCATCCGAATGTTGTCAACGTAACAGACTTTGGTTTTGCAGAGACGCGTAACGGCCAGGTCGCATATCTCGTAATGGAGTATCTCGATGGCTGCACGCTGGGCGAGATATTGGACGAGGAAAAGAACCTGCCCGTCGGGTGGACGCTCGATATTCTCGAACAAGTATGCTCAGCGGTTCATGCGGCCCACGAGCAGGGGATCATCCACCGTGATCTCAAGCCCGATAACATCTGGCTTGAGCCAAATCAGCGCGGCGGGTATACCGTTAAAGTCCTTGATTTCGGAATCGCGAAGCTTGAAGAGGAACCGGCACCAGGGTCAAACGGCGAGCGCATTCACGTCACCGGTAATTCAACCTTTGCTGACAGTAATACAACCACGCTCGCCGGCGGAGATGGTGGAACGATGGCTGATGTCGCAGCGGGAACCCATCTTCTTGGCGAAGTTTCTGCGGTTGTAAGGAAAGACGGCGAGACAGCAGTTCATGTGACACCTGCGGCGAGCGAACAGAAGACCGCCATCTATGCCCCACAGACAGATCAGGACACCATCGGGACGAAGGTCATCGCCGATGATGCGAGTATTGCGTCTAGCTCGGGCGATGGCTCATTACCGCGGACGCTTTATGATCCAAAGACGTCGTCAGACCTGACGCGTGTGGGAGCGGTGCTGGGAACACCGCTTTATATGTCTCCTGAGCAGTGTCGGGGTGAGCATCTCGGTGCAAGGTCCGACATCTACAGCCTCGGCGTGATCGCGTATCAGATGTTATCGGGTGCTCCGCCATTCGAGGGTGATTTCAAGGACGTGATGGAGGCGCATAAGACGCTCGATCCGCCAAAGCTTCGTGCCCGCAAGCTCCGTCGAAAGCTTAGGAGAACCATCCACTCGGCCCTCGATAAGGATCCTGAGAAAAGGCCGCAGACGGCTGAGGCTTTCGCAAGCCAGCTTCGGTCCCGGTCCGAAGGGATTTGGGGACTGCTCCGCCGAGCGATGGTGATCTATAGTGAACATCTGGGTAAGTTCCTCTCGCTATCGGCATTTTTTTCTGCCCCCATGATCTTGCTGACGCTGGCAATGCTCGGGTTCTCGTTTCTGAAGGTCAGCGAAATAATGTCCGACACCACGAGCGGAGTTGCACTGGGTGCGGTGGGCTTGGCGTTGTCATTTGCAAGTGCCTTCTGCACGAACCTGATCATTGGCACGATCGGGTGGATCACGATCCAATATCTTTCGGTTCCGCTCAGGCCCGTGCGGGTGCGGCCGGCACTGAAGGAAGCACGCCGTAAGTGGAAACGTATCGCGGGTTCAGCCGTTTTGACGGCGATCTTGCCGTTTGTGGCTGGTGGGGCCGCTGGGGTTGCCGGATTTGTTATTTTTGCCTTACTCGGACTTGCACTCTATCCTTTTACCGCTTCTTTTGCTGCCGTCCCGATATCAGGAGCGATAGGCGCTGCCGGCGCTGGTCTCTTTGGATTCTTCTATTCTTATATCGGATGGATCCTGGTTCCTCCGGTGGTGATGCTCGAGAATGTGGGCGTAATCGAAGCTATGAGAAGGTCGAGACACCTAGTGCGTCGGTCCTTTGCGACTGCGACCGGGGCTGTGCTGATCATGTTCTTGCTTCCCGCTTTAATTGCGGGCAGTATTTCCTTTGTCGTGAACGTCTCGGCGAAAGCCTTTGATCCTGCGCCGAAAGCGGAGAGCGAGCAAACGGGCGGCACCGTCACGGAGGCGTCGGACGCGGAGCAGGATGACGGGTGGTTTCGCTTCACCTTGAACCGTCCCGGCTCACCAAAGATTAAGGTCGAGGGGGCCGATATGCGGTCGCGTGTGCGTCAGACCCTACTGGAATCACTGATCCAGATCTTTTGGCTGCCGGGACAGATCGTCGTTTTCTCATTTTCAGCGATAATTGTCGCCCTTCTCTACTTGAAAACGAGACTGGCCGGCGGTGAGTCGATGAATGATCTCATCGAACGCTTTGACGACGATGGGCGTCCAAAGAAGAAATGGCAGGAGCGCGTGCGCCAGCGCCTGGCCCAGTCTGGACGAGTATCGAGTAACCCGAGCAGATGAGCACATTCGCCCAACGACCTCTTCTCACAGTCTGTCTGTTGTGTGCAGCGGCCCTTACCATTGGTGCGCAGACGTACAAACTGGCTCTCAGCGAGGGCGGGTCACTCGATGTGACCAATAACTACGGCCGCGTAGGGATAAAGGCTGTTCCCCACAGAGAGGATGAGACGCCAATAGAACCAACACTTACGGCCATCTCGATCGCGCAGGTGCTGGACTCGGAGATCAAGGTTTCCGAAGGGCGAATAGCAGTCCTGCCGGCCGACCGGAACAAACGTATCGACCTGATCCTGACTGTGCCGGAAAGAATGAAGGTCAAGGTTGGGACGGTCGACGGAGCTATCGAGATCACGGGGAATTTCGCCACCGTCGAGGCTCATACAAATACAGGGACGATCGCCACCGATGTCCCAACCGGCGACCTGAAGTACTCGTTACTGTGGACCGAGTCGAAGCCGCGATATCTGGCTGATTTCGACATTGAAGAGGTCAAGGAAAAGAGTGGCGGGCGCTTTCTCATAAAGGGACGGAACACTGACAGGCGGAGAGAGAAGGACGGAGATACAGCGAGTGAAACGGACGGACAGGTCGTCGGTAGACCTGAACAAGCCATTTCGCTGAAATTGACGACTGCTCGAGGGATCATCTTGATAAATGTCCCGCCGAACGAGGTGTTGTCGGATCTGCGTGAGCGGCCGCTAACCGAGGCAGCGAAGGCGATCGTTCGCAGCGGCGACAGCCTCCTGACCGAGGCGATCAGACGGGCGTCACCAAAGTACTTTGGCGATTATTTGAGTACGCTGCCACCGATCAAGGGGGAACCGACATTTGCGTCGACTAGAGACCAAATCGATATACCCAAGGCGGCTATCAAGATGGCGACGGTACGGGTTACAGACCTCAAGAATCGTGCGATAGGCGATCTGGCGGCGTCGGACTTCGAATTGTCTGAGAATGGACGGCCATGCGAGATAATTTCGGTCACGCGATCGACCGCGCCGGTCAATCTGGTCCTGCTCCTGGACGTTTCTGGAAGCGTCGAGAACTATGTGAATTTCATCCGAAAGGCAGCCCGTAACTTTGTTGAGACCGTCGAGGACCGTGACCGCCTTTCGATAGTCATCTTTGCCGAGGATATTAAAAAGCTCGCCGACTTTTCGACGGACAGAACGGCCCTCTCCAAGAGCCTCGATTCATTCAACGCAGGCGGCGGCACGGCCTATTACGACGCCCTTGCCTATACGATCGCTGACACGCTGAGGCCGCTGAAAGGCGAGCGATCCGCCGTAGTCATCCTTACTGATGGAGACGACAATCGATCGTTTCTGCCGTTCGAGGCCATTGCCGGGTCGATCCAGGAGAGCGGGTCGCTTGTTTACCCACTCTACGTGCCGTCAGGCTTGGTCGCTGCCGCTGAAACCGGGGCTGCGATCGATCCGATGCGGATGAAATACATGTCACTCTCGGCCAAGAGCGAGGGCGAAGGCGAGCGCCTCGCCGCGATATCAGGCGGCGTTTACTATCCGATAACCCAGATCGGCCAGATACAGCGGGCCTACGATGATATCGTCGCCCAACTCCGTTCGGCCTATCTGGTAACCTACCGCTCCGACACGACCGTTAACGGCAACGGGGTCTCGCCCAAACTCAAGATCCGCTCAAAACGCGAAAACACTTTCGCGACAGTAACCTCCGTAGCCGCCGCCCAATAGGATACGGGGCACACGGGAATAACGCTCCATTACGAAATAAAGATCAGCAGTATTCCCGACGGATCCCAGACGTGGCAGATCGTCGAACCGCCGATGCTTTCTGGTTCGGCGATCCGTGCGTCGCCAAATTCGCCCGTGTCGATCACAGCTTTGACGTGGCCATGCCATTGCTCCACGTCGTCAACGCCGATCAGCATCATAAAATTCTCGGCCCACGTTTTGTTGTAGTAGTTCTGCAGCCGAAAGACCGCTCCGCCCAGCCTGCAATCCATGTCGCCCGCCCAAGCCTCAGTCAATTCGAAACCGATCTCGGCGTAAAAACGCTTCGACATCGCGAAATCCTTAGCGGGCGCGTAGACCTTCAGGTCGATCATCTCCATAACGGTTCTTTGTAACACGGGCGGCGACTGTGTTCAAATTGAACCGATTTGAGCGAACCATTGTTCAAGGCATTATTTGAGGATGGCGAACCGCGGCCATGGTCCGTCTCGGAATTGAATGCGGAGGTACGAGCCTTGTTGGAACGCTCGTTTGCGAGCGTTTGGGTCGAGGGCGAAGTGGTCAATTTCGTAAAGGCCGGTTCCGGACACTGGTACTTTAACCTCAACGACGGTGAGGCCCAGATCAGGTGTGTTTGCTGGAAGGGTACTAACTACAAGATCAGATTCACGCCTGAGAATGGCATTACCGTGCGGATCCGCGGGCGTGTCACTCTCTATGAGACGAGCGGCAGTTATCAGCTTGTTGTCGAATCACTCGAGCCGTCCGGCGAGGGAGCACTGCGTGCGGCGTATGAACAGATCAGGGCGAGGCTCGACAGCGAAGGGCTGTTTGCCGACGATCTAAAGCGTCCGATACCATTTTTTCCGCGCCGCATTGGCGTGATCACGAGCAAGTCGGGCGCGGCGTTTCACGACATTCTGCATGTCCTCGGCCGCCGTGCACGATCCGTGAGCATCTTGCTCGCCCCGGCGCTCGTTCAAGGCGAGGGGGCGGCTGACAGCATCCGGCGCGCGGTCGCGGCGTTGAACGAGTACAACAACACGCTCGCCATCGCCGACAGGCTTGACGTGCTCATCGTCGGGCGAGGCGGCGGTTCTGCCGAAGACCTTTGGGCTTTTAATGATGAGGCGCTCGCACGGGCGATCAGGGCGAGTGCTATCCCGGTAATATCAGCGGTCGGACACGAGATCGATTGGAGCATTTCGGACATGGTCGCCGACGTTCGTGCGGCGACACCGTCAGCGGCGGCCGAGATAGTCGCAGCGAGGGAGCAAGACATAGTCAAGGAACTTAGCTTGCGTGCAGAACGGGCTCAGGATCTTATCGAACGAAAGATCTACGACGCAGCGACGCACTTCGACCTCTTATTGGCGAGCTTGGAGAGCTCAGGGCGTGGCTGCGTGCGCTCGGCGCACGACCGCTTCACCGATGTGGCATCTCGATTCACACCGGCCGCCATCCAAGCGAGCGCCGGCCGGCTTGGACACAGGGTCGATACAGCATTTCAGCGGGCCGATGTTGCCGTGGCCAGGTCAATGAAGGCCCGTGAGGCCCGACTGGCACAGGATATGGCAAAACTTAATGCGCTCTCGCCGCTTGCGGTGCTCACACGTGGTTATTCGATCACGCAGGCAGCCGACGGGAGCGTGGTGCGCGACGCCGGGCGGGTCAAAGCGGGAGATAAATTGAAAATCCGCCTCGAGCGTGGGAAACTGGACGCCGAGGTCTTGGCCGCAGAGGTCTGATGTCTGAATTTCGCGTTTATCTTGGTAACGAGCCTGCTCAGAGCGTGCGCGCGGCGCCACAGCCGCCGTTTGAGAGCATTCCCAGTCCCAAGAGGCGTGCAGGCAAGGTTCTCGGCATTATGGCCGCTGTCATTGGCTGCGTTTTGCTCGTTGGCGGCATTGCAACCTGGCTGTATTACCAGAGCCTCAAGGACGAGCCGCAATACGCACTCGCGTTGCTCGTGGACGCAGCAAAACGCGACGATCGGCAGGCGATCAATGAGGTCATCGATATTGATGCGGTCGTTGATGATTTCATGCCGCAGATATTGAAAAAGGCTGTCGAGCTTTACGGACGCGGTATGCCGAAGCCGATCATCGACAGGATGTCGCAGATCGCCCAGCCGCTCATGCCTGCAGTCAAGGATCGCGCGAGGTCTCAGATCGCAAAGGTGATCCGTGACCGGACAGAGAGCTATGGCCGCGTGCCTTTCTTTATGATGGTCATGGGTGCCGAACGATATCTGGTCATAGAGAACGCTGGTGAGACGGCGACTATACGGAGCAGGACGAACGATCGGCTTGAGCTAAAGATGCGAAAGGTTGGCGACCGCTGGAAGGTCGTCGGATTGAATGACGAACAGCTCGCGACAGACATTGCTCGGACGGTCGGCCAGCAGTTGATGGAGTTTGCGACCCGCGGCCTGACAAAGAAGGCGGCTGAAACATTTGGCGTTGGCAATCTGGCCGACCTGCTGCGACAGGCCGAGGAGTTGGTGAGATAGAGATGGAAAAGACCTTTGAGACGTCGTTGGCCGAACTGGAGGACATTGTCACTAAGCTGGAGGACGGTGACCTTCCGCTCGATGTGAGTCTTGAACTTTTTGAAAAGGGAATTAAGCTCTCACGCGAATGCCGCGAACGGCTGACCACGGCGGAGAGGCGTATCGAGGTCCTGATGAAAGACGCGGACGGCGGCCTTAGGGCCGAGAAACTCGATATCGACGATCTACGATGAGCTATTTCGTGGCGAAAAGCAGGATGCCGAGAGCTGCGAAAACAACCACGACAAATGCCAGCACGACCAACGCAATGATCACCGAATAGATGATAATACCGGTGGTATTGTCCTTGCCGGTCTTGCCGTTATAGCCTTTTGTACACGAGAGACATTTAACATGGCTGAGGACCTTAGGGCCGAGAAGGCCGCCCCACCACGTAAATTTAACTTTTTCGGCGTTTGTCGCGCCGCAAAATGGGCAAGGTGCGTAGTTTGTCATGGTTTAGGTGGTGCTACTACGAGCTTTTTCTCCATAAGGCTACATGTCTCAAGCGTGCTGGCCGGATCAATCGCCAAATTGTCGAGCACGATTTGACGGATCTTTCCTTCTTTATCAACAACAAACGTTCCGCGTTTGCCGTAGCCGCCTGTTTCACTGAACAGGCCGTACAGTCTTGTAACCGCGCCGCCCCAATCGCTTAATAACTGAAACCCTGTGATGCCAATCTTCTCGGCAAAGGCCTTGTTGGCAAACCGCGAATCCATCGAGATGCCAAAGACCTTCGTGTTCGCTTCCTCAAACTTGGCGATACCAGCCTGGTACGCCTGAAGTTCTTTCGTTCAGCCGCCGGTGAAGGCGAAAACGTAAAACGCGAGAACGACGCTGTTCTTCCCGCGAAAGTCGCTCAGCTTCACCTTCTGGCCGGTAGTGTCACTCAGGGTGAAATCCGGAGCGGTATCGCCGACCTTCAACTGCGTCGGCAGAGTGGAATCTGTTTGGGCCAGAACGGCTGAGCTCAACAGCAGAACCACAACCGTCAATATCAAAATCCTTATCATACGATGCTCCGGCGAGATGATTGTACAGGCAAGTCTACATCAAAAAAGCGGCCCTGACGAGCCGCTTTTTCACAACTTCCTATCCGGCAGCCTTGACGGCCCCTTCCGGCTCCGGCCGCGGTGCGGCGAGGCCGAGTTCAGAGGAACGCCAGAGATTCGATACGAGCAGTTCGCGGATAAAGGTCATTTCTTTTGGCAGACGGTCGTAGAGCTTGAAGAAAAGCTCGTCATGCAGGGCGATCTCCTTGAGCCAGAGGTTGCGGTCGAGATTCATGACGGCGTTAAATTGCTCCTCGGTAAAGTCTAGGCCGCGAAAGTCCATGTCTTGGTACCGGGGCTGCCACCCTAACGGAGTCTCAATGCCTTTGGAACCGCCGCGCGATCTTTCTACGATCCACTTTAGCACCCTCATATTTTCCCCATAACCTGGCCACGCGAACTGCCCGTTCTCATCCTTGAGGAACCAATTGACACTAAAGATACGTGGCGGGTCGGGGATCTGGCGGCCAAAGTTGAGCCAGTGAGAGAAGTAATCGCCCATGTGATAACCGGCGAAAGGCAGCATCGCGAACGGATCACGACGGACCTCACCGATATTCCCAAAGGCGGCGGCGGTCATCTCAGATCCCATTGTCGCCGCCATGTAAACACCAAAGGCCCAATTGAATGACTGCTGAACGAGCGGAACAACGCTGTTACGTCGTCCGCCGAAGATGAACGCAGAGATCGGTACGCCGTTCG
>CAZMQR010000048.1:0-11800 GCA_964568325.1 uncultured Chloracidobacterium sp.
CACAATCGCCGCGTGCAGGAAGGCGACCCTTCGATCCACGGCGAGACCGATGCATTCCGCAAAGCCGGCCGCCAACGCAGCTACCGCGACACGATAATGGCAACAACACTCGCGCCATGCTGGTATTGCAGCGGATTGGTGAGGCAGTTCGGCATCGGCACCGTGATAGTCGGAGAATCCGATACCTTCTACGGCGGTATCGACTGGCTAAGGGAGAGCGGTGTCGAGGTAATCGTTTTGGATAACACGGAGTGCAAGCAGCTTCTGAGTGAATTCATTGCTCAACATCCTGAGGCTTGGAACGAGGACATCGGAGAGTAAGAGGGCGGCGATGAGCAAATACACGACCGCAGAACGGGCTGTCCGGTGCATCAAGTCGGGCGACCGTGTGTTCATCCACAGCGTGGCTGCCGCACCGCAGCACCTTATTCGGGCCATGACCGCCCGAGCACCGGAACTAAGGGATGTCGAGATAGTTCATCTGCACACCGAGGGGCCAGCACCGTATGCGGACGCGGCGTTGGCTGAGAGTTTTCACGTCAATGCGTTTTTTGTCGGCGGAAATGTCCGCAAAGCGTTGACCGACGGTCACGCGGATTATGTGCCCGTATTTCTCTCAGAGGTGCCGAATCTGTTTCGCCGAGGCATCCTGCAGCTCGATGTCGTGCTTCTTCATGTATCACCGCCGGATAAGCACGGTTTCTGCACGCTCGGCGTATCGATCGATGTCGCGCGGGCGGCGTTTGAGACTGCGAAAACTGTGATCGCGCAGGTGAATCCACGAATGCCGCGCACGCAGGGTGACGCGTTGATCCACGTAAACGACATACACGCGATGGTCGAGGTTGACGAACCGCTCCTTGAGGCTCCGATGCCCGAGCTCACCGAGGCTGATATCGCCATAGGGGAACACATCGCCGGCATCATCGAGAACGGAGCCACGATGCAGATGGGCATCGGCTCTATCCCGAACGCCGTCTTGGCCGCTCTTGGGAACCACAAAGACCTCGGCGTACACACCGAGATGTTCTCGGACGGCATCATTCCGCTGGTTGAAAAGGGTGTGATCAACGGCCGCCGCAAGCTTAAACATCCCGGTCGCATGGTCGCGGGATTTGTTATGGGCACGCAGCGGCTGTACGACTTTATCGACGACAATCCGCAGGTATTGATGCTCGACATCGCGTACGTAAATGATACGGCCGTCATACGCCGAAATCCGAAGGTGACAGCCGTCAACTCCGCCATCGAGGTGGACCTGACGGGTCAGGTCTGTGCGGATTCTATTGGAATGCGGCAATATTCCGGCGTAGGCGGACAGATGGACTTCATCCGCGGTGCCTCGCTCTCAGACGGCGGCAAGCCGATCATCGCGCTGCAATCAACAACCTCACGCGGAGAAAGCAAGATCGTGCCGTTCCTTAAACAGGGTGCGGGCGTCGTCTCGACGCGAGCGCATGTCCATTACATCGTCACGGAATTTGGTGTCGCAAACCTGTATGGCAAGAACCTGAGACAGCGGGCCTCGGAACTCATCAAGCTCGCCCACCCCGACCACCGTGAGGCACTGGAACGGGCTGCACACGAGCGTTTTCACTGCTAATACCGCTTTGGTAGAATATTCGTTTGGGCTCTGATTCATATTTCTAACATGGCAGACATATAACAATGGCAGAGAATAAACAGGCAGTAATTGTCAGTGCGGCAAGAACGCCGACAGGAAAATTTCAGGGATTGCTAAAAGGCTTAACCGCGCCGGACTTGGGCGCTATTGCGATCAAAGAGGCCGTCTCGCGCGCGGACGTAACGGCTGACAAGATCGATGAGGTTATAATGGGCTGCGTCGTTCAGGCCGGCATCGGCCAGGCACCGGCGCGACAGGCGGCACTAAAGGCGGGGCTTCCTCCTGAGGTTTCCGCTCTAACCGTAAACATGGTGTGCGGCTCGGGCTTGAGAGCGGTTGCTCTGGCGAGTCAGGCCGTCGCATTGGGCGATGCGGAGTATGTCGTCGCCGGCGGTATGGAGTCGATGTCCAACATTCCATACGCCATGCCCGGAGCACGCGACGGCTACCGCATGGGTAACCAGACGGTGACCGACCTTATGATCCACGACGGCCTGTGGTGCCCATTTGAGAACTGGCACATGGGCAACACTGGGGAGGTCGTTGCTGAGAAGTATCAGATAAGTCGTGAGGAGCAGGACAATTTCGCATTTAACTCGCATCGCAAAGCGGCGGAAGCGCACGCTGCGGGCCGCTTTGCCGACGAGATCGTTCCGGTCGAGATACCGCAGAAGAAAGGTGACGCTATCGTGCTCGATTACGATGAACCGGTCCGGGCCGATACAACCGTGGAGAGCCTTGGGAAGCTGCGTCCTGCGTTCAAGAAAGACGGAGGAACCGTCACCGCAGGCAACGCTCCGGGCGTCAACGACGGTGCGTCGGCATTGGTCGTGACTAGCGCGGAGAACGCTTCGTCAGCAGGCATCGAACCGCTCGGCCGCGTGGTCGCATGGGCATCCTCTGGCATCGAACCAAAACTCATCATGATGGCACCCGTTAAGGGCGTCCAGAATGTCCTCGCAAAGGCCGGTTGGTCGATGCACGATGTGGATCTTTTTGAACTCAACGAGGCCTTCTCGGTTCAGGCCCTCGGCGTGATGAAGGAACTCGGCCTCGATATGGAAAAGGTCAACGTCAATGGCGGCGCGGTCGCACTTGGCCACGCCATCGGCAATTCCGGCGGACGCGTCCTAACGACGCTGCTCTATGAAATGAAAAGGCGCGACGTAAAGCGCGGTGTTGCTGCCCTTTGCCTCGGCGGCGGTAATTCGGTTGCGATGGCCGTCGAGCGCGACTGACCGATTTCTGCAACACCGGCAGGGTATCAGACGTTCTATTGAGTGACTGGAGTTTGAGATGACAGCAAAAGAACACAATCGCTTAGTTGGTATTTTCTTGATGGCCCATGGCGGCATGCAGGCGCTTGTCATAGGACTTGTCACGATCATCTATGGCGTTCTTGGCGTCGCTCTGATCGCCGGCAGCAGGGACGGCGAAGAGCGGTTCGTCGGTGCCGCATTTGTCGGCGTTGTGCTGGTGCTTGCGGTCTTTACCGTAATCTTTACAGGTTCGCAGATCCTCGGAGGGTATAAGCTCTTCAAAGAGCGTGCAAACGCCCGTACTTGGGGCATTATTGGCAGCATCGTATCGTGCCTCTCCTTCCCGATCGGCACAGCCGCGGGCGTTTACGGGCTGTGGTTCCTCTTTGGTGAAGAAGGCAAACGCTTTTATCTCGGCGGGCCGCAATCGCGACCGATGTTCCAGGCACCGCCGCCGCCTAATAGCTGGCAATAGTCAGAACCACCTGCGGTAGCGGGTGGTTGAACGTACAGATAGAACGCAAGGGCAAACTTAAACCACCCGCTACCGCAGGTGGTTCTGACTTTATTATGAGCAAAACTATTGGTGTGATCGGAGCGGGGACGATGGGCAACGGTATCGCTCAAACTGCTGCGTCGGCGGGATTTGATGTCGTAATGTGCGACGTTTCGGCGGATCTTGTCGAACGCGGCGTTGCGAATATCGGCAAGAGCCTCGACCGTTTCGTAAAGAAAGAGACGATGACCGAGGAGCAAAAGGGTGAGGTGCTCGGCCGGATCAAGGCTACGACGGATCTCAATGATCTCGCTCCGTGTTCACTCGTCGTCGAGGCGGCGACCGAGAATTTTGACATCAAGAGGCAGATCTTCGAGAAACTTGACTCGATCTGCTCTGAAAGTGCGATCTTGTCTTCAAATACCTCATCCATCTCGATTACGAAGATCGCAGCTGTCACCAAACGGCCTGAAAAGGTCATCGGTATGCACTTCTTCAATCCGGTACCGCTTATGAAACTGGTTGAGGTTATCCGTGGAATTGCAACTAGCAATGAGACTTACGCCACAGTTAAAGCGCTTTCTGAAGAACTTGGAAAGGTTCCGGTTGAATGTAACGACTATCCTGGCTTTGTTTCAAATCGCGTCCTCATGCCGATGATAAATGAGGCCGTGTATGCCCTTCATGAAGGCGTAGCAACTAAAGAAGCCATCGACGAGATCATGAAACTGGGAATGAACCATCCGATGGGCCCGCTGACGCTTGCGGACTTTATCGGCCTCGACGTGTGCCTGGCCATCCTTAATGTGCTCCACGAGGGTCTCGGCGACCCCAAATATCGTCCGTGCCCGTTGCTCAAGAAGTATGTCGATGCCGGCTGGCTGGGCAGGAAGAGCGGCAAGGGCTTCTACGATTACGCTTAGATGCACCGAAATCTCCGTTCCTTTATCGAGCTACTCCGTCGTGAAGGCGAGATCATTGATATCACGGCAGAGGTCGATCCGTATCTTGAGATCGCCGAGATCCATCGCCGGATAATCGATGAGCGGGGCAAGGCCCTTTATTTTTCAAGGGTCAAGGGATCAGAGTTTCCCGTCGTAACTAACCTGTTCGGGACCACTCGCCGGATGGAACTCGCCTTCGGCCGGCAACCGCTTGCCTTCGTTAAGCGCCTGGTAGTGGCCGCCGAGGAGCTTTTGCCGCCAACGCTCGGAAGGCTGTGGCAATTTCGCGACCTGGCTCGTTCGGCTGCGAGAATGGGGGTACGAACCGTAGGGAGCCCGCCAGTGCTCGAACGGCGGCAATCGACAGTTGACCTCGAGAGGCTACCGCTCCTGCAACTCTGGGACGAGGATGGTGGCCCGTTTTTTACGCTTCCGCTCGTCTATACAGAGAGCCCGCATACCGGGAAACACAATCTTGGTATCTACAGAATGCAACGGTATGACAAGGCGACGACCGGCATGCATTGGCAGATCGGAAAGGGCGGCGGATTTCACTACTACGAAGCGGAAAGCCTTGATCGCTCATTGCCCGTCACGGCCTTTGTCGGGGGGCCGCCCGCACTTATTCTAGCTGCAGCAGCGCCTCTGCCGGAAGGAATACCTGAACTGATGCTCGCATCACTCCTTGCGAACAGCAAGCTCGGCGTGTCCCCCAATCCTCTAGGCGAAGGGTCACACCGGCTCCTGGCGGACGCTGAGTTTGCTATCTGCGGGCACGTACCGCCTCGCGAACGGAGGTCCGAAGGGCCGTTCGGCGACCATTACGGATACTATTCTCTGGCGCACGATTATCCCGTCTTCCACGCCGATGCGGTCTTTCACCGTAAGGATGCGATCTATCCGGCCACGGTCGTCGGTAAGCCGCGACAGGAAGACTTCTATATTGGCGATTTTCTGCAGGAGCTGCTCTCGCCGCTGTTTCCGTTGGTGATGCCTGCGGTTCGGGATCTTTGGAGTTATGGCGAAACAGGATTCCACTCGCTGGCGGCTGCGGTCGTCCAGGAGCGATATGGACGTGAGGCCCTTTCGGCGGGCTTTCGCATCCTTGGCGAGGGCCAACTCGCACTGACAAAGTTTCTCTTACTGACGGACACGCCGCAGGACCTGCGAAATTTCAAAACGCTGCTTGAGCACGTTCTTGAACGAACCGACTGGAAGCGCGACCTGCACATCTTTAGTCAGACAGCGTTCGATACGCTGGACTACGCCAGTGGCAAGATCAATTTTGGGTCGAAAGCGATCCTGATGGGCATTGGCAAGTCGAAAAGGGAACTGACCGGTGAATTTAGCGGCCCCTTACCGGTCGGGCTCGGCGCAGCCGAACCTTTCTGCCGAGGCTGCCTCGTTGTCGAGGGACGATCATACGCCGAGGACAAGGGTCTAGCGCAACGTATTGCCCAGGACGACGTGTTCCGAGATTGGCAACTCATCGTGCTTCATGACAGGGTTGAGTTTGCCCGTTCCACCGAAAAGTTCCTATGGGCAACGTGGACGCGTTTTGATCCGGCTAAAGACATTTTTGTTCGGGACCTCGAGACGAAGAGTAACCACATAGGCTACACGGCACCTATCGTCATCGACGCCCGCATGAAGCCCTGGTACCCGAAAGAGGTCGCGGCGCGCGACGATATCGTCCGCTTGGTCGATAGCCGTTGGAGCGAGTACTTCAGCTAGAATGCCGGCACGCAGAAAGTACCTAATATGGCCTGCGGTTGCTGCGGCGGCCTTCGCCGTTCTTTGCGCAGCCTACGGCTATTTTATCGAGCCCGACCGCTTGATCGTTGTCGAAGACACGATCAACATAGCCCGGCTCGATCCCGCATTCGACGGCCTGCGCGTTGTTATGATCGGCGATATTCATGCCGGTTCGAACAGCATCGACGAGGCAAAGCTCCGCCGGATCGTTGAGATCACCAATCAGCAGTCGCCGGAACTGGTCGTTATGCTTGGGGATTACATCTCCGAATCCCGGACGCGTGATGATCGCGGCAAACGTATTCTCCGCATGTCGCCGGCGACGATAGGCGAGGCTCTCAAGGGCATCAACGCACGTTATGGCGTCTTTGTGGTGATGGGTAACCACGACGGATGGCACGGAACTGATGATATCGCTGCGGCTTTTCGCTCGAATGGCTATCGCGTCCTCGATCACGAAGTCGCAACCATCGAACGCAACGGTCGGCCGTTGCGGATCTTCGGGATGAAGGACCATCTTAGTCTGCCTGAACCGTGGTCCGTAACCTCGGCCAACGCAAAGCGGATCGTCGATGCTTCGGGGACGGGCGATCTCATCGTCCTCCAGCACAGCCCTGACATGCTCGGCGTGATCACCGGAACGCTGCCGATCTCGCCGGACCTGCGGCTTATCCTCGCCGCGCATACGCATGGCGGGCAAGTTCGCTTTCCGCTTATCGGGGCTCCGATTGTGCCGTCAAACTACGGACAGAAGTATCTGCGCGGCCACATCTACGAAAACCTGGTGGATATGTACGTCACGAGCGGCATCGGAACGAGCATTCTGCCGGTCCGCTTCCTAGTTCCGCCCGAGATCGTCGTTCTGACCCTGCGCAGCGGCTAGGGCTATTTGAGCATCTTTTTTACGCGGTCGAGGTCGCCGTCATTCTTGGCCGGCTTGAGTTTCAGTATCTTGCACATCAGATTGTAGACCTCGACATTCTCAAACGGCTCCGCAACATAGCCTTTCTTGAAGGCGCCGCCGTGGGCCACGAACGTCGCCATCATGGACTGGTAGCGATTGTCATACCCGTGCGCACCGCGATTGTTTTCGGGATGGTCGAGCCCCTTGAACCAGTCGTCGTACCATTTGTGGTTCGTCGTGATCCATCCTTCGTCGCTTGAGCAAACTATCGGGGCGACCCGACGGCCCTTATTGTAATGAAGCCGTGCGGGAACATTCTCCTTCTTCCAGCACGTTACGTGAGCCCGGTCCTTTACCCGATCAAAAATGTCGTCGAGCTTCCCCGGCTTAGGAAAGATCTGGATGATCTCGTTTGTCCACAAGACCTTCTCTGCCCAATCGAGGTCAAAGTAGTCGTCGAGGAACGTCGCGTTTCGTGGCTGGACTGGCGCCATCCCGTGGTCGGAAATTATGATGACGTTCACCTTCTTATCGATCTTGCGAGCCCGAAGCCCATCCATCAGGCGCGTGAGATACCAGTCAACTTCCTGGACTGCGTACTTGATCTCAGGCGAATCCGGGCCAAATTCATGCCCAACGTCATCCGTCGTTGAGAAGTAAGTTGTAAGCATGGTCGGCCGCTTTTCGCGAGGCTCATCGAGGAACTTGAGAAGCTCATCGATGCGCATCAGATTTGGGACACGGCCGTTGTAGGTTCGCCAGAAGGTTGAATATGTATCGGCGATCTTTGCCTCGCTACCGGGCCAGAAATAACTCGACGCACGCTGGCCTTGCTTCTCGGCCGTCACCCATATCGGCTCGCCCCACCACCAGCGCGGATCACGGACCTCCTCGCGCTTTGACATTGTAAAGACCTCGCCAAAATCGTAAACGTTATTCTCTACGATCCCGTGATTCTCCGGATAGAGGCCCGTAACGATCGTGTAATGATTCGGAAAGGTCTTGGTCGGGAAGGAAGGGATCATCCATTTCGCCCTCACGCCGTCCCGAGCGAGCGCCGTCAGCGTCGGCGGCTGGTATTTGTCCAGATAATCCCAACGAAACCCATCAAGCGAGACAAGTATGACCGTTGGTTTCAGGTCCTTGATCGGCTGCTGCGATAGCGCTGATATCGAAAGAACAGCGGCAAAGAAAGTGACTAGCGCGGTACGGCTTGAGCTACGGATCGATCTCATAAAAACATTCTCCAATAAATGATTGTGAATCTTCTATTATTCATTATAATTAGCTCTCAGACGTAAACCCAATCTATCGACGAGGAACACTCTATATGAAGACCGCCAGCCATTTTGTTGCTTTTGTCATGATCATCGCCATCGCTGCTCTCATCGGCCCGTCGTGCCGGAACCTGTCGACCTCAACGAACGGGGGTGCTCCGACGACAGATGTCGCCGCGGACAACCCTCCAAAGCCGGTTGAGAAGGACATTGCGGGCGAATATGCGGCTGACGGAACAAATCCCGATGGTAAAGGAGAATACAAAGCCAATTTGACCATCATCAAACACGGCGAGGTATTTCAGTTCTCGTGGAACTCCGGCGGAAATGAGTATGACGGGGTCGGCGTCGTGAACGGTAACCATGCAGCTGTCTCCTACACCGACGGAACGGATGGAAAAGGCTGCGGCGTCGTGCTCTACCAGATCAAGGAAGACGGTTCGCTTCAGGGCAAGAGCGGCTACTGGGGCGTAGATGAAGCTGAGGTCGAGAGCGCTCGGCGCACGAGCGGAACTGGCCTTGAGGGCAGCTATTCGATAAAGGGCACCAATCCGAACGGTAAGGACTATAGCGGAAACCTGACAGTCTCAAAGGCTGGCGAAGGCTACACCTTTAAGTGGAATACCGATAACGCCGTCGAGGGGTTTGGTATCCGCGGAGGCGATATGATCGCGGTCGGCTTTGGCGGCAAAAAGTGCTCGTTTGTCGGCTACGACATCAAAGACGACGGGACGCTCGACGGAAAATGGGGCAGTTCCGCATCAAAGGTCTTCGGCACGGAGCTCGCAAAGAAGAAGTAGCGGTTCTTAGCCACGGATTACAACAATTGCACAAACGGAATGCCTCTGATTTGTGTAATTCGTGTCATGCATGGCTAGTCCCATTGGCTTTGCCCAGCAATGAAGATCTCTGACTTGATCGAGTTCGCTATGTAACACTGCTCGTGCGCTCGGTGGTGAAGGTCTGCTAACTGATGGTCGGTTGGTGGTTCGCCGATCCATTCGATGTGCGGGTCGAGAGTTATCTTCGACATCCATTGCCGGCCGTCCTCCATCGCCGCCATCTCCCCGACGGCGTTGTCCTCATACGATGCGGTGTTGAATCCATCCTTCGCCGCCAGCCACAGAAACGTCAGCATATGGCACGAAGCCGCCGACGCCACCAACGCCTCCTCGGGATCGACCGCCGCCTCGACCGAGAACGGCACCCTCACCGCATGCGGCGAACTCGACGCCGGCACCGTGACGCCGCCGTCAAACTCCCACGTATGCCCACGCGTGTATTTGTTTCGCGTGAACTCGTCGGGTGAGTCGGATTTCCAGCTTATTCTTGCTGTGTAAGTTGACATAGTATTTCCAGGAATCCGGGCTGCCGTTGCACAAGCCCGCACGGAGTAAGGGCGACACACTCCCCATCGCTAAATTCGAGTCGATAGCAATCGGCAGAAGTATATTCTACGGTTCGCTACCGCCCTTACTACCGTACGGGCTTGTGCAACTAGTCATCGACCTCGATCTCGTCAGGCTGAAGGAGAACCACCTTACCTTTGAGACTGACGGCCACCGGATTTCCAGCCTGCTTGTGCTTTAGCAACGCATCGCGCACGGCGCGGCGACAAGCTTTGTCGATCTCGTCACCGTATTGGGCAAATAGGTCTTGGTCGTTTGTCGCTAGTTTCTTATCTTCTTCCACTTTTCTTCGTCGAAGATCGTTTCTCCCGCCTCCTCAGTATATCGCGCTATTTCGACAGATTGCCTAAACGATGTGTCTCTTACACTCCACAAATTCGCGACCGGCATATAAAGCTCGAAAAAGTTCTTGAGGCCCCGTTCGTAACGTCGTCGGATCGTATCCTCAGGAATATCGTGGCCACCCGCCCGAACGCGGGCAGCGACTCTGGAAATCGCAAGCTCTACCGTATCGAGCCAGAGAAAGATCACGTTAACCCGAAAACCCGAATCGGCCCGGAGACGTTTAAGCCAACCCGCATAAATACGAGATGCCATCGTTGTCTCGAATGAAAAGTCTCTTTCTTCCTCCGCGAGATCGTGCAACCGTCCAATCATCACGCGGCCGGCATCGAAAGATGCATCTTCCGGGGCAAATGCCGAGAGCCCTTCGGCAATGGTGTCGGCGTTCACGTATTCGGGAATATTGAGTGTGTCACGTAGCAATGCCGGGGCCAGCGTCGATTTTCCCGCTCCGTTCGGTCCGGCGATGACGATGACGTTTGGCATTTAGGCTGCGAACATAACTTCATCGGCGCCTGACGAGGGGCACCAGGGGGGTCCGTTGAAACCAGACTTCTCAATTTCAATTCGGTCCGCGAAAACAAGAACCTTAGCCATCCATGTGCCACAACCCTTAGGTTGGAATTCATCCTTAATATTCGGATCGGCAGGAGGCCCTCCTGTAACCAAAAGCGCCGTGACTCTCCTCACATCGGTTCCATACGTGTATGAAAGTGGTTTCAACTCTTTCCATGTAGCTCGAATAAAATTGCACGGAGCGGCCATCCCAACCTCTAAATCCTTGAACCCCTTGCTACCCGTCGAGTGCTTGGTCACATAGGCGAGTGAGCAACGACCCTCAACGTGTCGCAATTCAACATTAAAGGCACCGATACTTCCTTCGAAATATGTTTGCGGTTCCTCGACGACGACGAACCTAAGTACATCCATTTCCTGGCTCGTGGGCGTCACATAGTAAAAAAAATAAGATGAGGCCAAGCCAAGAGGCAACAGGCAATCCTATAAGGACGGAGCATATCAATAAGATGATTCTCGCTTGCGATTTCATCGCTCTCGTCCTCAAGGCCTCAACCTATACAACATCCTCGGAAACGGAATCGTCTCGCGCACGTGTTCGATGCCGCACATCCATGAGACGGTGCGTTCGATGCCTATGCCTATGCCTATGCTGCGCTACAAACCAAACCAGAATCGCAACGAGCGGTCGAGTTCGGCGGCATCGTGCTGGGCTAAAGAACGGATCGCTTTCGAAACAAGGTCTTGCTGGATGGTGAAGATACCCCTTTTAACAGCGGTTTCCACCGTTAACCCGGCGCCTCTCCATTCTGACAGAATAAACTCACCAGCCATCAGCGATGTGGTTTTACTTGTAAGGGCAACAAGAAGCAAATCCCGCGAAGCATGGGCGGGATTGATGACAACCGCTGGTCTGATCTTGGCGTTCGTCAGATCAGAAAATGGAAAACGAACGAGCACGATCTCATATTTCGAGTAACTCGGCATAAATGTCGTCGTCTTCGTTGTCCCAGATCGATTTTAGGGAGTGTTCCGTCGCCGCCAGCCAGAAACCTCGGTCGTCACCGTTCGAAAGTGTGACGAGTACACGCGAACCTTCCTCAAGATCCACCTCGCCCACCGGGACGATCTGTCCATTCTTAACTACTGCCTCGATCACCTGCATAACCACCTCAGGGCTATTGTAATCCTGTCACCTTAAATTACAAGGAGTCTCTAGGGCCTCAACCTATACAACATCCTCGGAAACGGAATCGTCTCGCGCACGTGTTCGA